>NZ_SCOC01000074.1:0-7122 GCF_005502615.1 Gordonia sp. ALPHA1B1
CCCCGACGGCCCACCCCAGCCACAGGTGGAGTACAAGCTGCGCCGATTCGTCAACGACTATGTGGCGCCGCCAAAGACGTCGAACAAGCTCGCCATCGCCATCGAGACCTTCGAGCGCATGCGCTCGGAGATCGAGCAGATGGGCGGGCGGACCCCGCACGAACTGATGCGGTGTGCGGAGGTGTCGTTCATCCGCGACTGCGCCGAACTGGCGGCCCGGAGCTCGTTGACGCGCACCGAGAGTCGTTGGGGTCTCTATCACGAGCGTGCCGATCTGCCCGAGCGCCGGGACGACGAGTGGGGCTACCACCTGAACGTCCGCAAGGCCGCCGACGGCACGATGGAGTTCCTCGGTCGGCCGGTCGAACCCTTCCTGGTCGATGTCGAGGGGCTGGACCACATCCCGCCGGCCGACCGGACGGTGATCGCGATCGAGCAACCTGTCGTGTGGACGGGCCCGGGCTACCGCGGTGTCGAGAGCCCGGTGCGCGAGACCACGAGGAAGGACGAGTCCACGGCAACGGCGTCACCGAGGATCGTCGAACTGCTCGGAACCGCGGTGACCCACGCCGCCGATCTCGCCGGCTATCTGGCAGACCCGGATCCGACGGTCCGCCGGACCGCGATCGCGGTGCTGACCGAGAACACCCCGGATGGGTTCGAGATGGCCGTGGTCCGGGCGTTGGCCGACGCCGCGGCACCGGTCCGCGGAGCGGCGACGCAGGGGCTGCGGGAACTCGTGGAGATCATCGATCCGACCGCGGAGTTCGTGTCCGCGCTCGCCAATCACGCCGAGTCCCCGGACCCGGTCGTGCGTGCGACCGTCGTCGACCTGCTGCGGGCCGTGCGCGCCGATCGGGTCGACCTGTTCGCTTCCGCCACAGGGGATTCCGACCACCGCGTCCGGATCGAGGCCATCCGCGCGCTGGTGTCACGGGATGAGTCCGAGCTGATCGCCGGCCTGGCAACGGATCCCGACCGTGAGGTCCGGATCGCGGTGGCCGACGGGCTGTCGACGGTCGGGGGCGGTGGTGTGGAGGCCGTCCGGACACTCGGAGCCGACCGCGATCCCCTCGTCCGGGCCGCGGCGTTCTCCGCGATGGCGGTCGTGGGTGACGGCGCTGTCGACGGCCCGGTCCTCGTCCGCGCGTTACGTGAGACCGCATGGCAGGTGCGCGTCGGTGCGGCGCGGGGGCTCGCGGTCGCACGTGATGAGGCGACGGTCTCGGCGCTGGAGAAGGCGATCGCGGATGTCCACAACGACGTCCGGCGGGCTGCCGCCCTCACCCTCGCGGAGTGGAGCGACGATCCGGTGGTCCGGCGGATCCTCGAGGGCGCCGCCGACGACCCGGACGCCGACGTCCGGGCCGCGGTCCGGCGGAGTCTGCGGGGCTCGCTCGCCCCACACTGAGAGACGTTGCGCGGGCACACGGCGCCGAGCCATGACCGCCTTCACAACCGGTCCGCGTCACGGACAGCACAGAACCGTGCAGCCTCGACACGATCGGCGATCCGGTTTCCTCCTACGGTGATCCGAAGGTCGCCGACCGCGCGCTGCGGTGGGCAGGAGGAGCGCTCGGAGCTTGCGGAGGGCGCGGCAGTCCTGCTCCCTGCGGAGCGCTTGGAGCTTGCGGAGGGCGCGTCACGAAGGGTCCGGCGACCGGGGTTCGAAAAGCACCCGAACGGTGCCACTCACATTAGCGAGTCCGCATGTCCGACAACCGCACCCGCGGCCGCACCATGTGAGTCGCGGTACGCCTGTAGCGTGGTGTCCTGTCACCACGTGTGCAAGCACATCGGATAGCGAGGACCCCACATGGCACTTCATGCACTGCTCGCCAAGGCCGGCGCGACGGTCGCCACCGGCTTCGTCGGAGCCGTCGCCTACGACGCCGTACGCACCGTCGCCCGACGCGCCCCGCTGCGTGAGGGAGCCGTCGTGGCGACCACGTGGGGTATCCGTGGAACACGCAAGGCCGAGGAGGTCGCGGAGTCGGTGCGACTCAACACCGCCGACATCGTCGCCGAGGCGAAGGAACGGCTGGGCGAGGAGTCGACTCCGCCGGGAACCGCCGTCGCACACGATCACGACCACGATCACTGAATGGTGAGCACGTCCGCGCCGACGTACTCGCCGGAGCTGCAGCCGACCGACATCGTCGTCCGGTCGTCGGCGGCGGGCCGGGTGCGTATGACGGTTCCGTGGTTGCGGGTCACCGATCGCACTGTCGCCGACCGTCGTGCCGTGGCCGTCGAGGAGAGCGTTGCCCGGGTGACCGGTGTGCGCGCCGTGCACGCCTACCCGCGGACCGCCTCGGTCGTCGTATGGTTTCGGGCCGACACCGACCGGGATGCCATCGATCATGCGATCGCGGCGGCCACTCACGCCGACCCCGCGAATCTTCCTGACCGCGCACCGCATTCGGCCGACGTCACCAATGCCGACCTGCTGCGCATGGGGATAGGCGCGGGAGCCCTGGTCCTGCTGGGTTTCCGGCGCTACGGGTTCCGCCGCCCGCCGCTGCTCGGGCCGGCCTCGCGCACCGTCGCCACCGGTGTCACCATCTTCTCCGGGTACCCGTTCCTCCGCGGCGCGCTCCGCTCGCTCCGTGGTGGCCGGGCCGGGACCGATGCGCTGGTCTCGGCCGCCACGATCGCGAGCCTGCTCCTTCGCGAGAACGTGGTCGCGCTGACCGTGCTGTGGCTGCTCAACATCGGTGAGTTCCTCCAGGACCTCACGCTACGACGCACCCGACGCGCCATCGCCGAGCTCCTCCGCGGCACCCAGGACACCGCCTGGGTTCGACTCTCCGACGGCACCGAGGTGCAGGTCGCCATCGACGCGCTGCACGTCGGCGACGCGGTCATCGTGCACGAACAGGTCGCCGTCGCGGTCGACGGTGTGGTCGTCGACGGTGAAGCGGTGGTCGACCAGTCCGCGCTCACCGGCGAGAACCTCCCGGTGACCAAGCACGTCGGCGACCGCGTGCAGGCCGGCTCGGTGGTACTCACCGGCCGGATCGTCATCGAGGCCCACGCGGTCGGCGACGACACCTCGATCGGTCGGATCATCGGCCGGGTCGAGGAGGCTCAGCGCGACCGCGCTCCCATCCAGACGGTCGGGGAGAACTTCTCCCGGCGGTTCGTACCCGCGTCGTTCGCGTTGTCGGCGCTGACGCTGCTGGTGACGCGCGATCTCCGTCGTGCGATGACGATGCTGCTGATCGCGTGCCCGTGTGCGGTGGGGCTGTCCACCCCGACCGCGATCAGCGGCGCCATCGGGAACGGCGCGCGGCGCGGAATCCTCATCAAGGGCGGATCGCACCTCGAGGCTTCGGGACGGATCTCGGCGGTGGTGTTCGACAAGACCGGCACGCTGACCGTCGGGCGCCCGGTCGTGACCAACGTCGTGTCCTTCTCCGACGACTGGCAGCCCGAACAGATCCTCGCCTACGCGGCCAGCTCCGAGATCCATTCGCGTCATCCGCTCGCCGAAGCGGTCATCCGGTCCACGGAGGAACGTCGCATCGAGATCCCGACGCATGCGGAATGCGAGGTCATCGTCGGACTCGGCATGCGCACCCGCGCCGAAGACGGGCGCGTGCTCCTGCTGGGTAATCCGTCGCTCCTCGACCGGCACGGCGTCGCGATCTCCGACGACGCCATCGGCTGGGTGGACCGCTTGCGGCAGGCGAGCGAGACACCGCTGCTGCTGGCCGTCGACGGCACGCTCGTCGGTCTGGTGAGTCTGTCCGACGAGCTGCGTCCCGAGGCGCGTGAGGTGCTCGACGCGCTGCGTGCCGACGGGGTCACCGAGATCGCCATGCTCACCGGCGATCACCCGGTCACCGCGGCGACCATCGCCGCCGAACTCGGCATCGAGCGGTGGGCCGCCGAGGTCACCCCTGACGACAAGCTCGCGGTGGTTCGTGAGCTGCAGGCCCTCGGCCACGTGGTCGCGGTGGTGGGTGACGGTGTGAACGACGCCCCCGCGTTGGCCGCCGCGGACATCGGCATCGCGATGGGGTTGGCCGGAACGGATGTCGCGGTCGAGACCGCGGACGTCGCGCTAGCCGGGGACGACCTGCGCAAGCTGCTCGACATCCGCGATCTGGGTTCGCACACCGTCGAGGTGATACGACAGAACTACGGTATGTCGATCGCCGTCAACGCCCTGGGGCTGGTGATCGGCGCGGGCGGTGCGCTCTCGCCGGTCCTCGCCGCCGTGCTGCACAACGCATCATCGGTTGCCGTGGTGCTCAACAGTTCTCGGCTCATCCGGTATCAGGTCGAACCGGCTCCGTCGGCGTCGGCGGAGGAAGTCCGCGCATGACCGAGGTACCCACGACGACCGCGACCTTCGAGTGTCCGGCCGGGACGATCATCGCTCGCACCGACGGACAGGTCGTGCGCGCCACCGGGATCCGCTTCGCGCAGGCGGCGCGCTTCGAGGTTCCGTCCCCGCAACCGCCGGCCGACGAGCCGATCGATGCGACCTCGTGGTCGCCCGCCTGTCCTCAGCGCAACGGCGAGGGGATCGTCCACGACACCTTCGGCGATGCCGCGCTGGGCGAGATGGTCGGCGACGAGCACGCCCAGTACGTGTCGGTCACGGTGCCGGTCGACCGTCGACCCGACGAGGCTCTCCCGGTGATGGTCTGGATTCACGGCGGGTCGTACATCATCGGCGCCGCCGACGCGCCCTGCCACGATCCGGCGGCGCTGGTCGCCGAACAGCGGGTGGTCGTCGTGTCAGTGACCTACCGACTGGGATTGTTTGGGTTCCTCGGCGACGGCATCAACCGGCCGGCGAACCTGGGCCTGCTCGACATGATCGAAGCGCTGCGCTGGGTTCAGCGGAACATCGCGTCCTTCGGCGGCGATCCCAACGCCGTCACCGTCTTCGGCGAATCAGCCGGCGGCGACGCGGTTGCACAATTGATGGCGGCCGACGGCGTGACGGGCCTGTTCCGCCGCGCCATCATCCAGAGTGCGCCCCTCGGCATCACCCGACGTCGCGAGCGGTTGCATGCGGACATGTTCGCTGCGTCGCACCAGGTGTCGGCGTCGGCGACCGTCGACGAGGTCCTGGCCGTCCAGGAGTCGATGATGGGACTCAAAGCGATTCTGCAACATGGACTTCCGGCGTTCATGTCCTTCGGTCCCCAGTACGGCCACCATCCGCTGCCACCCGAGGACGAGGTGGACGCGGTCTGGGAGAGTCGAGCGCGGGACGTCGAGGTCCTCATCGGCTGGTGCAGCCGCGAGGCCGCGTTCTTCACCGCGGCGATCGACGGGGTGTCGTCGCTCCCCGCGGTTCCGTTGGTCGGCAACCGCCTGTACGAATGCCTTGTCCAGCAACTCACCCGTGCCATCTACACGTCGGCGGCCGACCGCTTCGCCCGACGCCACCGACGCGCCGGAGGAAAGGCCGCGCAGTACGTCATCGACTGGGGCGCAGCAGATCACCCGCTGCGCGCCGTGCACACCGTCGACATCCCGTTGCTGTTCGGAACCCCGGAGATCTGGGCCGGCGCCCCGATCCTGGCCGGCCACGACGCCGATCGGGCTGCCGAGGACGGCCGCACGTTGCGACGGATCTGGGCGGACTTCGCTCGCGACGGATGGACCGCGCCGGCTGATGTGCCGGGCCTGATCCGCTTCCGTTGACCGCGGCATCGCGTAGCGCGAATGCGACTGTACCCGCGGTCTCACCACGGATTGGGCGTCTGCAGCCGAATCGCGCGAAGCCGTCGACGCCCGGCGGTGGAAGCGCCGCGAGGTCAGTCGGCCGGTCGTTCACCCACGGCAATCAGTGTGTCGCAGTCGACTTCGGTGATCCCCTCTCGTCTGCCAGCCGCTGCAGGAACCCGACTCGCACGTCCTCGACGGCGTCGGCGTCCAGGTCGGCGAGTGCGCCGCGCAACCCGCTGCCGAGGACCATCGACCAGGAGAACTCGTCGGTCCGTGGTACGCGCAGGTCGAGAACTGACGCGGACACCTCTTCTGCGCCAAGCGATTCGAGCCACCTGACGATCTTCTCCTCGGTGTCGATCCGCGTGATGGGGTGAGGCGGTCCGTCGGACGGGGCACGCGGACCGGGTGGCGGCGGCGTGTTCGTCACGCGGGCGACCTCGGCGAAGTAGGCGCCGGTGAAGTCGTGGAGTGCGTCGTCATGTTATACCGCGACTGCGAGACGACCACGTGGGCGCAGGAGGGGCAGTAGTTTGCGCACCGAGTCGTCCATGTCCGGCAGAAAGAACACGCCGAAACCGCATGTGATCACGTCGTATTCGCCGCGCTCCCGGCCGGGCAGCGCGGTCACGTCGTCGACCCGGAAGTCGATGTTGCGCAGACCGGCCGCATAGGCGCTGGTTCGGCCACGCTCCACCAGATCGGCGGCGAAGTCGACTGCCGTGACGTGCCCGTCGGGTCCGACGACCCGCGCGGCGGCCAGCGCGCTGGCACCGGTGCCGGAACAGATGTCGAGAACCTCATCGCCCAGCGCGACCCGTGCCCGAGCAACGAGGGTCTCGCCCGCCGGACCCCAGACGAGGGGAGTCACCAGGTCGAAATCGGGACTGGTCGAGTTGAAGATCTCGGCGATGCTCGGGCCTGGCATGGGTTCAGCGTAGACGTGTTGACAACGGTTCCCGATAAAGTGGCGGACGTCTCAATCCTCTGCCGACAGAACGGAGCCGTCCCTGATGGACCGCGTCCGGCTAATGCTGCTCTTGATCTACTTGGTCCTTCCCATCGACCTGATTCCCGACTTCATCCCCGTTCTCGGCTACGCCGACGACGCGATCATCGTGGTGTTGGCGCTGCGCTCGGTCGTCCGCCGTGCCGGCCAAGATGCGCTCCGGCGCCATTGGCCCGGCAGCGACGACGGTCTGGTCGCGGTGCGCCGCCTGGCCGGCATCGGCGATCCCACAAAGCCGATGGACCCATAGCCCGAGTCGGCTGCCTCGGACGTGCTGGTACATGTCCGACCCTCATGCGAACATGTGTGGCTCTTCTGACGTCGAAGTGGGTTCCTTTTCGCGAGCCTAACGCACGCAACGCCCAGTCTCGCTTAGGTTTTGATTTGCGAAGAACAAGACCAAAGGAGTGGGCGTTGCG
>NZ_SCOC01000075.1:0-6775 GCF_005502615.1 Gordonia sp. ALPHA1B1
ACAAAACGAAGAAAGACATCCTCCGCTGCCTCAAGCGCTACATCGCCCGCGAAGTGTTCCGCGACCTCACCACTGACCTCGGAGCACTTGACAAGCTATAGGACCCTCTCGCTGCGCTCGCACCTCAGGGAGCAGGGGGTCGTCGGCTCGCACCTCAGGGAGCAGAGGGTCGTCCGCGCGCACCTCAGGGTCGCCCTTCGTGGCTCGCTGCGCTCGCACCTCAGGGAGCAGTTGGTCGGCCTCAGGGGGCAAAGATGTCATTCGGCGTCGACCTCCGCAGTCGGAATCGGTTCGGTGAAGGTCAGGTCGGGAACTTCGATGGCGTGGTCGTCGCCGATGAGGGACCGGAAGCGGACGGTGGTCATCGGTACCTTCTCCCCTGCCGTTTGCTGTTTCGAGGCCCACGACCACAGGACGATGACGTGCGCTAGGTATGGCTCTTCGAGTCCCTCGATGACGTCGGTGAGGGCGACGGGTCCGGTGGCGACCGCGGCATTGACGGTGTCGGTCAGTTCGGTGGTGTCGACCTGACCGGACAAGGAGGCGAACGAGGTGAGGTCGGCGTCGAGGGTCGCCGGGAGTGCGGGTGCGGGCGGGACGTGTTCGCGGATCTCGAAGGCGAGGCGTCCGATGGAGTTCACCGTCGGCGCGGCCAGGGGTAGCTCGTAGCCGATGCGACGGTCCGCAAGCGACGTCTTGAGCAGTTCGTTGGCGGTGGCCAGGGCGTCGTTGAGCTGGCGGGCCAGACCGCGGCTCTGCTCGAGCGTGCCGGACGCGACGAAGCGTCGGATACGGCGTGCACACCGCTGCCGGGTGCGCCCGACCTCCGCCATCTGCTGGGTCACGAGGCCGAAGAAGTTGTCCATCACCGACCGCAGGCCCGCATCCATGCCCGGGAAGCTGGCGATGATCGTCTCGATGTCGGACTTCAGGCGCGCGCGACGCTCCGGATCCTGTATCAGGTGCGAGAACGCCTGGTACGACGCGGACTGCGGCGAGTCGAGGAGCGCCTCGTAGTCGTCGAAGAGCTGGCGCTGGCGGTCGCGGTAGGCGAGGTCGGAGTCGCCGGGGTCGTCGAGCAGCGCGGTGGTGATGCGGTCGAGCATCGTGCCGTACTGACCGATGTCGGAGATGATCTGCTCCATCTGGTAGCCGATGGTGCGGGCGGCGTCCTCGGCGACTCGCAGGTCGACCGGGGGCCGTCGGCCGGCGTCGAGGTCGGCGAGTTCGGCGTCGAGGTCGGACATCTGCGCCTCGATCTCCGAACGGATCTGGTCGGGGTCGTTGCTGACCTGACCGGCCACGCGTCGAAGCTCGGCGGCGATACCGGTGATGGATCCGCCGGTGGCGATCGAATCCTCACGGCGTTGACGTCGCATGAAGTCCAGGACCGACCGCGCCTCGCTGGTCAGATGGCAGAGGTTGGGGGCGTGTGGGTCGCTGGTGTCGGTGACGCGGTGCAGCCAGCCCTGCCGAGCCCACAGTTTGACCAGTTCGAGGCCGGTGGCCTGGTCGGTGAGGTCGAGGTCGGCGAGGTCGCGGTCCAGGCGCACCGTCAGCTCGGTCTCCGACAGTTTGGCGCCGTAGTCGAGGTGACGTTCCATCAAGGTGACGTAGAGAGCCGAGTTGGTTGCCGCGAAGAGTCGTCCCACCGCCGACTTCTGGATCGAGCGGTTCGATTCCCACGCGTCGGCCAGCGTGACCTGCATGGACTCGGCGCCGCTCGATGCGCCGGGGGCCTCGACCGGAGCCGGGAAGGCTGAGAACTCCATCGCCGCCTCACGGGGATCTCGGGGACTAGAGGACCCGGGTAGTCTGCCACGCCTGGTGGCCGCCGCCCCACCCGGTGGGTCGCGTGTCCAGCCGGGCGTCGGCACTCTCGTTACCCTGAGCGGCATGGTGATGGCTGATCGTCCGGAGGTCCAGACCGCGTCGGCGCCGGTGACCGCGCTGACCGTCGTCGGACTCGCGCAGAGCATGATCAACGGCCTCGCGCGGGTGCCGTTCCGCAAGCCGTGGTCGGGCCCGTCCGGGCTGCTCGACAACCTCGGCCAGTCTGTCACCCGCCAGACCATCCGCGCGTTCATGGGCTACTCGATGGGACTGCCGATCGAGGAGTTCCGATCGATGGAGAAGATCCTCGACGACGTGTGCCGCGTCGTGATGCCGCCCTTCGTCGAGCTGACCGACGGCGTCGAACTCACCGACGACATCGTCGGCGGCGTACCCGGGCTGTGGTGCCGATCCAAGGCCAGCTCCGACGCTTACGTCGAGGACGGTGAGGAGAAGGAGGAGATCGGCGCGACGGTGGTGTACCTGCACGGCGGCGGATACATCGGCACCTCGCCGATGATGTACTCGGCGTTCGCGTCGTCGCTCGTGCGGATCTCCGGCCACGAGGTCTTCATTGCCGACTACCGGATGGCGCCCGAATTTCCGTTTCCCGCAGGCGTTCACGACGCCGCCGATGTTTATCGCGGACTCCTGGGACGTGGCGTCGACCCGGAGCACATCATCGTCGCCGGCGACTCCGGTGGCGGTGGGCTTGCGGCGTCGCTGGTCACCTATCTTCGCGACCACGACCTGCCGCGGCCGGGCGCCCTTGCGCTGTTCTCCCCCGAGATCGACCTCGACCTCGACCATCCGTCGATCACCGACAACGCGCCCTACGACATCCTCCCCTGGAGTATCCCGGTCACGCCTTACCTGCATGGCGTCCAGCCGAATGACGCGCGGGTGTCACCGATCAACGGTGAACCCGATCCGTCATGGTTCCCGCCGACGTTCGTGTGCTGGGGCGGCAGCGAGATGTTCCGCGACGGCATACGCGACTTCGCGGCACGGCTCGAGGCGTCGGACGTGACCACCCACGCCATCGAAGAACCCGGCATGTTCCACGTCTTCCCCATCCTCATGCCGTGGGCCGAGGCGTCGAAACGCGTGTTCCGGGCGTTGTCGGAGTTGGCAGATGGGCATGTCGAAGGAGACCCGGAGGCTGCGCAGACGCACTGAGGGGTGGTGTTGCGCCCTTTGTGCCTCGTCGACCTCTACGCGCTCCTCCGTCGCTTGCTCGGCTCGGCGGCTTGCGCCCCCTCGCACCTCAGTACTTGCGGCCTGCCGGCCATCGTGGACGACGAAGGACCTGCCTCGAGGCTACGGGCCGCACCTGCTTTGGGACCGCCTCATCTTCCAGCCGGGGAAGCTATACCAGCACGCGCGAATCGAGCTCAGACAGCGCGCCTGTCTCGCGCGCACTACCCCGTTCGTGACCAACAGACTTCAACTCGACTCCTGGACTTCGATCGAAGTCCATCGGTCGAGTTGAAGTCTGCCGGTTGCCCGACCGGACCGTCGATCTCGCCGTTCTTTCCAACTAGGGAGCAGCGGTTTGCGGACTTTCGGATCAGGGCGAAGAGCGTCGCTCAGTTCGTTGGTGACGCTCACTCACCCAAGGACGAACGCGAGCAGGAAACCCGCCGCGGTCGCAAGGCCGACCCACCAGCCACCCTCACGGTAGGCCTCCGGCATCAACGAGTTGGCGAGCACGCCAAGCGTCGCGCCGCCGGCGAAGGCCTGGACGACGCTGATCACGGTCGTCGGGATGGCGTCGGCCATCGCGTAACCGCCGACTGTGACGGCAACGAGGACGACGGCGGTGAACGTCCACATCGCGAGCGCCGAGCGGCCCGAGGCGTCGTGCTCGCGGCGCATCAACGACGCGCCGCTCACCGCTTCCGGGACGTTGCCAACCGCGATCGCCACCACCAGCACGAGCGAGCCACCCGCAGTCAGCGAGACACCGAGCGCGGTGTTCTCCGGTACGCCGTCGAGGAAGACGCCGATCATCAGTGCGGGACCAATCGCCGTGGATCCGAGCTTGGTCTCGACGAGTCGGTCGGCGACGACATAGACCGCGGTCCCGGAGAACAGCGCGACGGCTGCGACGCCGGTGCCGGCCTGCGTGAAGGCGGGCTCGAAGAGTTCGGTCGAGACCGCCGCGATCATCGTGCCCGCGCCGAACGCCATCAGCGTCGCCAGGATCGGATTCGGCAAGTCCCAGCGCAGACCGATCGCAGCACCGACCGCGATCGGGATGGCAGTCGCGAGGCCGTACAGAACCGCGGTGAGCATGAGGACAAGGTTGCTACGTGTCGCGGGCGATGGCGAGTGTGGCGCGCAGAGGTGTGGTGGGTGGGTTGGGGAGACCCTTCGTGACGGCCCTCCGCAAGCTCCGGGCCTCCTCAGGGAGCAGGGGGTGCATGGCCCTCCGCAAGCTCCGGGCCTCGCCAGGGATCAATGGGGGTCGCTTCGCTCCTCAGGCAGCGAGCACGCTGAAGTATCTGCAATCCGACAGGTCACAGAATTGCGGATACCTCGATGGACCGTCGTCAGGGGCGAGGGATACACTGGGTCTCGTCCGACGAACCGGTCAGACCCCCGACCCGACCGGTTCGTCGGATTTTTCATGTGTCGGGCACGCCTGGTCCAGTCGGTCGACCGACCAGGGTCGTGTTACGCGAATCCGGGTTTTCTTTATTCCGCCGGAAACCATTCGGTAATCGATGGCGAGTGAACTAAGTGTCGTAGCAAGCAATAGCTACTCGATGAGACCGGATCTCCGGTCGAACCACTCTGGGCAATGATGCCCGATCCACCCCCGCACGTCGAGCCGCCATGCGGCCGATCACTCACAGACACTGTCTCGTCTCGCCATCCCAGGAGTTCTTGTGCCTTCTTTCGACGAAACCATCACCGAGAACATCGCCGCGTCGTTGGCGGAGATCCCACACCCCTCACTTCCCAAGGGCTCCAACATCTATGGCGGAACCAAGATCTTCCCGGACTACCAGGCCGAGAACGGTGAGTCGTACTTCACGCTCGTGCACGGCATCGCCCACGAGTCGTCGGTGTCGTTCGTCGCCGTCCTGCAGGCCACTCGCGCGCTCCGCAAGGGTTTCGAGTCGGCAATGTACTTCTACGGACCTGGTGCCATCAATTGCCTTGCCACACGCGGCTTCCCGACGACGGGCGACTCCGGATTCCCGGGCGAGCAGAACATCAACAACTCGCTCGAGACCTTCATCTCCGAAGGCGGCACCGTGTTCTGCTGCCGCTTCGGTCTCGCGCTACACGGCGGACGTGAAGAGGACCTGATCGAAGGCGTCATCCCGGCACACCCGCTCGACGTCCAGGACGCACTCATCCACTACGCACGCAAGGGCGCGATCATCAACTCGACCTACATGGTCTGAGCTCGGTCCAGAAATGTTGGGCGGGAGTGGTTTCGACACGGCTCGTCGCTACGCTCCTCGCCTGCTCAACCAGCGGAATATCACCAACTTTGGGAATCACATGACCACCATCGGAACCGTCGCGGCGAACTTCACCCGCGATCTCGAGCAGAACTACGCGACGATCGAACAGTACGTCGCCGAAGCACGGACGCGGGGCGTCGACTTCCTGGTGTTCCCGGAGGCGGCGATCGGCGGATACCTGTCGTCCCTGGGCAACCACGGCGACACCCAGAAGAACAGCGCCCGATCGTTGCCGCCGGCGATCTCCCTCGACGGTCCCGAGATCGCTCGGGTGCAGTCCATCGTTGGAGATCTAGTGGTGGCGATCGGGTTCTGTGAACTCGGCGAGGACGGCGAGACCCGCTACAACGCTGCCGCCGTCCTCGACGGCAACACCATCTACGGCAGCTACCGCAAGGTGCATCAGCCGCTCGGCGAGAACATGTCGTACTCGTCGGGCACCGGCTACGACGTCTTCGACACGCCCGTCGGCCGGATCGGCCTCCAGATCTGTTACGACAAGGCGTTTCCCGAGGCTGCCCGGATCATGGCGCTCAAGGGAGCCGAGATCATCGCCAGCCTGTCCGCCTGGCCGGCGGCCCGCACCGCGACGGCGGAGAACCTGCAAGAAGACCGCTGGACCTACCGGTTCAACCTCTTCGACACCGCCCGTGCGCTGGAGAATCAGGTGTTCTGGGTCGCGGCCAATCAGAGCGGTACCTTCGGGTCGCTGCGCTACGTCGGCAATGCCAAGATCGTCGATCCCGGTGGGAACATCCTCGACACAACACTTCTCGGGAGCGGCCTGGCCGTCGCCGAGGTGGACATCGCGGAGAGCTTCACCGCCATGCGGGCCGGCATGTTCCATCTGAGGGACCGTCGGCCTGAGGTGTACGGGATGCTCGTCGAGGCCGACACCGATACCGACACCTCGGCGGCCTTCGCATGGCGGGACCTCGCCCATGCCTGAGATGACCGTCCAGGTGCGCTGGCCCGACGGCCTGCTCCGCCAGTACTACTCCCCCAGCCTCGTACTGCACGACCACCTCGCGCCGGGTACGTACCGCGTCGACGACTTCCGGTCGCGGGCCACCACCGCGCTCGACGAGGCCAGCGCGCGTGTCCGTGCCAAGTACGGATTCGCCTGCACGTCGGCCGCGGCGTCGGCGGAGGAGATCGTTATCGACGCCTCTCGGCATTCCAATTCGGCTGAGGTCGAGGTGGTGTCGATGTACCCGCCGTTGCCGGGTCCGGAAGTGGCTTCGACTCGGGGCGTCGCTTCGCTCCGGCCCGGCTCAACCAGCGGTGGGGGCGCGGGCGTCGCGGATGCGGGGGTGGCTTCGACTCGGGGCGTCGCTTCGCTCCGGCCCGGCTCATAGCTCCTATGTCAAGCGGCGGCGGGTGTTGGGTTGTCGGCTTTGCGGGTGCGGGCGTGGTGGTCGGTGGTGAGGTGGTTGTAGACGACGCGGGCGAGGCGGCGT
>NZ_SCOC01000076.1:0-6277 GCF_005502615.1 Gordonia sp. ALPHA1B1
CCTACCAACCACACCCGCCCACCCACCACCAAGGAACCCCAGTGAAAAAGCTGACACAAGTCAGCGAATACCACACGCCCACAACACAATCAGACGATCACGCGCCCCAACCCACCCCACCTGAAACCCCTTCCACGGATTCAGGCTGAGGAGCCAAGCGTCACCCCTGTTCCCTGAGGAGCGGAGCGCAGCGGAGCGTCACGAAGGGTCCCGGCAACCGAAGTCCGAACTGGAGAAACAGTGGCCGACACACATCGCATCAACTTCGCCCCCGTCGACATCGAGATGGAGGTCGGCGAGGACGAGACCATCCTCGACGCCGCATTCCGGCAGGGCATCCACCTCATGCACGGGTGCCGGGAGGGCCGGTGCTCGGCGTGCAAGTCCTACATGCTCGACGGCGACGTCCAGATGGACGACTACTCGACCTTCGCCTGCAACGACGCCGAGGAGGCCGAAGGGTATGTCTTGCTCTGCCGCACGTACGCCTACAGCGACTGCGACATCGAACTGCTGAACTTCGACGAGGACGAATTGCTCGGCGGCGCACCGATCCAGGACGTACGCACGCGGGTCACCGCGGTCGAGCCGATGACCAAGGACATCGTGTCCCTGCGACTCGACGTGGTCGAGCCGGCCACCTTCGAGTTCAAACCCGGTCAGTATGTGGACCTCTCGATCCCCGGTACCGAGGAGAAGCGGTCCTTCTCGATCGCCACCACCCAGTCGACCCCCGACAAACTCGAGTTCCTGATCAAGAAGTACCCGGGCGGAGTGTTCGCCGGCATGCTCGAGAACGGACTCGAACCGGGCACCGAGATCATGGTCAACGGCCCGTACGGGTCATGCACCCTCCGCAACGGGCACGTGCTGCCGCTCGTCTGCATCGGCGGCGGCGCCGGGATGGCACCGCTGCTGTCCCTCCTCCGGCACATCAGCGAAGCCGGAATCCAACGTCCGGTGCGCTTCTACTACGGCGCCCGCACCGCGGCAGATCTCTTCTGTCTCGACGAGATCGCCTCTCTCGGTGAGAAGATCACCGACTTCAGCTTCACCGCATGCTTGTCCGAGTCCGCCGCCGACGCTCCCGCAGGCGTCTCGGTGGCCGAGGGCAACGTCACCGACATCGTCAACGGATGCGAATCCGACCTGTCCCGAACGGAGGTGTACTTCTGCGGACCGCCGCCCATGGTCGACGCGGCGTTGGCTCTCGCCGAACAACATTCGGTGCCCCGTGACCAGATCTTCTACGACAGTTTCACCAGCCCGGCATTCGACTAGCCCACCCAGACCTTCGACAGCCCGCCGACACCCCGAGGAGCGCGCAGTATGTCCGCACCCACCGCACCCAAACCCAACCAGCGAGAACGCAGTTTCCCGTCCATCGAGTTCACCGACGCCGAGGCCGGCGCCAAAGACTTCCCGAGTTCCAAGAGCCGCAAGTACAGCTACTACCAGCCGGCCAAGAAGCGCGCGACGATGTACGAGGACGTCACCGTCGACGTACAGCCCGATCCCGAACGGCACCTGAGTCAGGGCTGGATCTACGGCTTCGGCAACGGTCCCGGCGGCTACCCGCAGGAGTGGACGACGGCGAAGTCGAGCAACTGGCACGCCTTCCTCGACCCGAACGAGGAGTGGGACCAGACGATCTACCGGAACAACTCAGCGGTCGTCCACCAGGTCGACCTGTGTCTGCAGAACGCCAAGCGGGCACGCGCATACGACTCCTGGAATTCACCGTGGCTCAAGTTCATCGAGCGCAACCTGGGTGCCTGGATGCATGCCGAGAACGGATTGGCGCTGCATGTGTTCACCTCCATCCAGCGGTCCGGACCGACCAACATGATCAACACCGCCGTGGCCGTGAACGCCGCGCACAAGATGCGCTTCGCCCAGGATCTCGCGCTGTTCAACCTCGACCTGTCCGAAGCCGAGGAGGAATTCGACGGCGAGGCACACAAAGAGGTGTGGCAGGCAGCACCGGAGTGGCAGCCGACCCGCGAGGTGGTCGAACGGTTGACGGCGGTCGGTGACTGGTGCGAGCTGCTGTTCGCCACCAACATCGTCTTCGAGCAGCTCGTCGGATCGCTCTTCCGCTCGGAGCTGGTCATGCAGGTCGCCGCCCGCAACGGCGACTACATCACCCCCACCATCGTCGGCACCGGTGAGTACGACTACGACCGCGACCTGGCCTACACGCGGAGCCTGTTCCGAATCCTCACGCGCGACGAGGAATTCGGCGACCAGAACAAGGAGCTGTTCGCCCAGTGGCTCGCCGTGTGGGTGCCCCGGTGTCTCGAGGCGGCCCGTGCGCTGCAACCGATCTGGTCCCAGCCGGCCGACAAGTCGATCACCTTCGCCACCAGCCTGGACGCGGCGACCGCCAAGTTCACCGACCTGCTGACATCCATCGATGTCGCCATCCCCGAGGAGTTGACCAAGTGACCATGCAATTCGGCGCGGAGACCGAGTTCTCCAACATGTGCGGCGTGACGCTGATGAACACCCCGATCGGCCGGGTCGTCGCCGACGTCATGGGCTCGAAGGACGGGGTCGAACTCACCGAGTATCCGTCGATGATCCGTGTGGACGGGGTGAACCGGCTCGAGTTCGACTACGACGAACTGACCGACGCGCTCGGCCAGGACTTCGACGGATCGATCTTCGAGGAGATCAGCTCCACCCACTACGGACGGATGGTGCACCTCGACGACCGGACCTTCCTGTTCGCCAGCCCGGAGGACGCCGCCGAGTACATCGGGTTCGACCTCACCGCCCAGGGCTGACGCTCGAACCCGAGCCCACCAGGCATGCGTCGTGGCCGCCGGCGGCCCGTTCCCGGCGGCCACGACGTACACCAACCCCGCACCACCCCTCCCACCACCGAGAACACCTCCCCGCCAATCACATCCGAGACAACCGGCCCCGCCCGCCGAGACCACAGCCCACGATCGTCAGGAGCACACGATGTACGAGAAGAACGGCGACAAGTACTTCATCGTCGACGCCCACGTCCACCTCTGGGACGGACGCGAGTCCAATCAGAAGAACATCCACGGCAAGCAGTTCATCGATTGCTTCTACGACTATCACCGCAACCTCAGCCCCGAGGACAAGGTGTGGGACTACGACACCTACACCTATTACGGCCCGGACCGCCTGATGCGAGACCTCTTCGAGGAGGGGCCGGCCGACCATGCCATCTTCCAGGCCACCATCCTGAAGGACTTCTATGTCAACGGTTTCGCCCAGGTCGACGACTCGCTCAAGCTGTGCGAGGACAATCCCGGCCTGCTGACCTACAACCACGCCTACGATCCCCGCCACGGCGAGGCCGGTCTCGAGCAGCTGCGGCGCGACGCCGAGACGATGAACCTCAAGGGCGTCAAGCTCTACACGGCCGAATGGTTCGGCGACTCACGCGGATACAAGCTCGACGACGCCTGGTCGCGGCGCTATCTCGAGGAGTGCATCAAACTCGGCATCAAGAACGTCCACATCCACAAGGGCCCCACCATCCGGCCGCTGGACCGTGACGCTTTCGACGTCGCCGATGTCGACAAGGTGGCCACCGACTACCTCGACCTGAACTTCGTCATCGAGCACGTGGGCCTGCCCCGGCTCGAGGATTTCTGCTGGATCGCAACCCAGGAGTCCAACGTGTTCGGCGGTCTGGCCGTGGCGATCCCGTTCATCCACACGCGGCCGCGATACTTCGCGCAGATCATCGGCGAGCTCCTGTACTGGATCGGCGAGGACAAGATCCTCTTCGCCAGCGACTACGCGCTGTGGACCCCGCAGTGGCTGGTCGAGAAGTTCGTCGACTTCCAGATCCCCGAGGACATGACCGAGTACGCACCGATCACGGTCGAGCAGAAGAAGAAGATCCTCGGCCTGAATGCGGCCGCGCTGTACCCTCACATCGAGGTGCCCGAGGAGCTGCGGTTGCCGACCAGCGCAGCCGATCCGGATGCCGAGGTGGCGGCCGGGGCGAAGGACGCGGTGAACGCATGACCGCCCTGGACGATCGGCCGGCACTCGGCGTCGACCGGGCGAGCCGCCTCGAGCGCGACGTACTCGCTGCGCTGGACACGGTCCTCGATCCCGAACTCGACGAGCCGATCACCGATCTCGCCTTCGTCCGGTCGATCCTCCTCGAGGACGCCGGGGTGACGGTCCATCTGCGACTTCCCACCTCGTTCTGTTCGCCGAACTTCGCCTACCTCATGGGTTCGGACGCCCTCGATGCGCTCGAGGACATCGACGGGATCGGTCAGGTCCGCGTGTTGCTCGACGATCATCACGACAGCGACAAGATCAACACCGGACTCGACGCGCACGCGGGCTACAAGAGCACGTTCGGGGTGGAGGCACTCGAGAGCCTCGACGAGCTCCGACTCACGTTCCGGCGCAAAGCACACACCGCCGCGATGGAGCGCTGCGTCGCGGCCGAGCTCACCGCCGGACGCGTGCTCGTGTCCGAGGTCGACCGCCTCGCCCTGCGGGATCTTCCGCGCGGCCACCGCAAGTCGGCGCTGCTACGACGGCGGATGGAGTTGGGGCTCAGCGTGTGCCCCAACAGCCTCGTCGTCGTCGACGAGGAGGGCCGCCCGTTGCCGGCCGAACAGGTGCCGATGCGCCTGCGCTTCGCGCGCTCGGTGCGCATCTCGATGGAGGGGAACAGCCACTTCTGCCGCGGCCTGCTCGCCACCCGTTACGCCGACGACACGGCCTGCGACGGCCGGAGCGGACCCGTCATCACCGACCTCCGGACCACCCGCGACGCCATCACCCGAACGGAACAGGAGTAGACCATGCGCGCAGTCCAGGTCGTGGGTTACCACGACAAGTTGCAACTCAACGAGATTCCCGCACCGGAGGTGACCGGTCCCTTCGACGTCATCGTGAAGATCGGGGGCGCCGGCGTGTGCCGCACCGACCTGCACATCCTCGAGGGCCAGTGGGAGGAGAAATCCGGTGTGGCGCTGCCGTACACGATCGGCCACGAGAACGCGGGTTGGGTCGACGCGGTCGGGGACGCGGTCACGAACGTGGCCGTCGGCGACAAGGTGATCCTGCATCCGCTCATCACTTGCGGTCTCTGCCGGGCGTGCCGGTTCGGCGACGACGTCCACTGCGAGAACAGCCAGTTCCCGGGCATCGACACCAACGGCGGATATGCCGAATTCCTGAAAACCACCGCCCGCAGCGTCGTGCGGATCGACGATTCCCTGGAACCCGCCGACGTCGCCGCACTCGCCGACGCGGGACTCACCGCGTATCACGCCGCCGCCAAGGTCGCGCGCATGACGCGTCCCGGGGACACCTGCGTGGTGATCGGCGCCGGAGGACTGGGGCACATCGGGATTCAGGTTCTCGCGGCCATCTCGGCGGTCCGGCTCATCGTGGTGGACCGTAATCCGGACGCCGTCGAACTCGCCCAGCAGATCGGGGCCGACATCGGGATCGTCGCCGACGGTTCACATGTCGAGAAGGTTCTCGAGCTGACCGGTGGGCACGGCGCCGAGGCAGTGCTCGACTTCGTCGGCGAGGGCGGGGCCACCGCCGAGGGTACCGCGATGCTGCGGCGCGCGGGCAGCTTCTTCGTCGTCGGATACGGGGAGAACATCAACGTGCCGACCATCGACGTGATCTCCACGGAGATCAACTACATCGGCAACCTCGTCGGGTCGTACAACGACCTCGGGGAACTGATGGACCTCGCCGCGCGGGGAAAGGTGAAGCTGCACACCAGCACCTACGCCCTCGACGACTTCCAGCAGGCGCTCGACGACCTCGACGCCGGCCGGGTCCGCGGGCGGGCGATCCTCGTGCCCTGACGTCGCCGACCCTTCGAGGCTCGTCGCTTGCGCTCCTCGCACCTCAGGGAGCAGAGAAGGCAGCCCGCTTGCGCTCCTCGCACCTCAGGGAGCAGAGAAGGCAGCCCGCTTGCGCTCCTCGCACCTCAGGGAGCAGAGAAGGCAGCCCGCTTGCGCTCCTCAGGGAGTAAGGACGGCGACCCCCCTGCTCCCTGAGGAGCGAGCTTGCGAGCCAACCCCCGCTCCCTGAGGAGCGAGCTTGCGAGCGTCACGAAGGGTCTTGGCGAGACGAGTTGCGAAGACCCTTCGTGACGCGCCCTCCGCAAGCTCCGGGCGCTCCTCAGCCTGGATATTTCACTGATGTTGCTGGTGTTCGGCGTGTGATACGCGAAAGTGCCTGTCTGCCTTGTGATTATTGATTCACCACAAACAAATAGTCACAAGAAGAAAGGCAC
>NZ_SCOC01000077.1:0-6053 GCF_005502615.1 Gordonia sp. ALPHA1B1
CATGCCATCCGGGTGGCCCGGTCCTTGAGTTCCTCACTGTACTTGCGTGGTGCTGCCATGCTCTCCATCCTTCACAGGTTCGAGAGCCTCCGACAGACCCGGGGCGGTTCAACTGTAGCCAGGACGGAAGGAAGAGAGCTGCACATTCGAGGGAGCTCGCCGCCCTCCCCTCCAATCCTGTGAGAACAGTGCTGCCGGTGACCGTTATGGTTCAGCCGCTGTGTACGAGCCTGATGCTGCAGCGCCGCGACTGGTGGGCGGGCAATCCGCTCGGCCTGACCCTCGCGGTCAAGCCGGTCCTTGCGGTGTTGTTTTCCTGTCGCTACTGAACCGGCAGTGGAAGGCCGAGCGTTTGCAGTTCCAGCCCTGTTGACCGTCGCAGCCTGACCGCTGGCGGTGGATCGCCGAACGTGGTCGCGTACCTCGCAGAGTTGGCGGCGCGCAGAACGGAGACGCGTGCGGCGTCAGTCTGACCGCGTGAAGTTGGCGAAGAAGTCATCGATTGTTGATACGTCGGCATAACGTCGAAAGTGAGCAACGTCGACCTTGACGAAAACACCGCTAGAGGTGAAGTACGTTTGCTCATCGAACGATCCGGCGGCCGCGATGTGCAGTAGGCGATCCGACTCGTGGTCAATCCAGGCAGTGAGACGTATGGGAGTGTGCAGCGGGACCGGCCGGCGGTATTCGACGGTCAGGGTGCGGGTCACCGCGGGGGTCCGCGCGATCCACAGGGTGAAACCCATGATGTCGTCGCAGGCGGCCGAGATCGCGCCACCGTGCGCCAACCCGGGCGCGCCGAGGTGTTTCTCGTCGAAGGTGTGATCGGCGTACACCCGCTCGCCGCTCCGGTAGACCTCAAGTTGAAGTCCGTGGGGGTTGCTGCTTCCGCAGCCCATGCACTGGGACGAGTGTGCCGGCAGTCTTGCTTCGGGGGTCATCTCTGATCGTTGTCCTTAACTCAGCCCGCCACCTACGCAACAGGGTGCGGGGGGATCGATGAGGTGTGGGAACCGGTCCCGAACACGGTCTGTGCTCACCACTATAGGTAATACTGCCAGTACCTGATACTGTCCATTACGCACACGCGAATGGAGTGGCGCACACCACGCGCACTAGGGGGGGAGATGGCCATCACCACCGGCACAGGCGTCAACCGTCTGCTAGACGGCGCTGCCACTTTTGGTAACACCGTCGGCTTGGCTGGTCAGGCCCTGCGGTGGGTAGCAGTAGACATTGCTACAGGACGATTTCCGTTTCGCGAAGCCGTATCGCAGACCTGGTTCGTCATCGTCGTGACAACTCTGCCGGCGATTCTCGTAGCTGTGCCATTCGGTGTCATCGTGTCAGTACAGGTGGGTAGCCTCACTCAGCAAGTTGGGGCCACGTCAATAGCTGGCGCCGCTGGTGGCCTCGGGATTATTCAACAGGGAGCGCCCATCGTTACCGCCCTCCTACTCGGGGGCGCGGCCGGATCAGCGATTGCCTCTGATTTGGGTGCTCGAACGATTCGCGAAGAAATTGCTGCCATGGAGACACTCGGACTCAATCCGATCAGGCGAGTCGTAGCGCCCCGGTTCGTATCTGTGTTGATCACCGCGCCGCTGCTCTGCATGCTAATCGTCTTCACCGGGCTGCTGGCGGGCTACGCCATCAGCGTCGACGTCCAAGGCATCACACCAGGCAGCTACGTCGCCTCGTTCGCTTCGTTCGCATCGATAACAGACATCGTTGTCGCTCTATGCAAATCGCTTGTGTTCGGACTTGTAGTGGTGACGATTGCTTGTCACCGCGGCCTGTCGACGAAAGGCGGCCCTAAAGGCGTCGCAACCTCAGTAAATGCCACCGTAGTACTGGGCGTCGTCGCATGCTTCGTGATCAATGTCTTTATCACGCAATTAACAACCATGTTCGTCCCCCAAACTATTGGATGAGAAACGCCTCGTGACCACCGTTCCCTCCCGGAGGTTCTCCGCCGCCACCCGCCCTGTCGAAGCCGTGATCGCGCCAGTTGTACACGTACCTGAACGCTTGGGGCACGTCGCGACCTTTGTGATCGCCGCGGTCCTCGGCATCCGCCATGTGATCACCACCTACCGACGCCAAACCCTGCTCTACATACAAGAATTCGCCTGGGGTAGAGGTGCAGTCTTGGTCGGTGGTGGAACGGCCATCGTCCTCGCCATCCTCGGCATCGCCGTCGGCGCCTCAATCGGTATCCAGGGTTACGCCTCTCTGGACCTCGTAGGGATGGGTTCACTGACGGGGTTCATCTCTTCCTATGCCAACACCCGAGAGCTTGCGCCAATGATCGCGGCGATCGGGTTCGCAGCACAAGCCGGCTGCCGGTTGACAGCTGAGATCGGCTCGATGCGCATTTCCGAGGAGATCGACGCTCTCGAGGCTATGGCGGTACGTCCTATTCCATTCGTCGTCAGCACTCGCGTAGTTGCGTCGATCACGACCGTGATTCCTTTGTACATCGTCGCGCTTATTCTCGGATTCGGGGCCGCCAAACTCGTCGTCACACAAGTTCACGGCCAATCCGGCGGCACTTACGATTTCTATTTCGACCAGTTCCTCAAACCTCAGGATCTTGCCTTCTCGCTTATCAAAGTTCTTGTATTTGTCATTTCTGTAGTGATTATCCATAGCTATCAGGGCTACTTCGCCACAGGCGGAGCTGAGGGGGTGGGTCGAGCGTCCGGTCGAGCGATCCGCACGAGCCTCATAGTCATCGTCGTGGAGGACATGATCTTGACCCTTCTGATGTGGGGATTCGATTCCGGCGTACGGATTTCAGGGTAGGGGGTTCAGTGGCTGTCTTTCATGATCCGTCCGGACGCGAGCCGTCGCACGGGAACCTGGCCCTTCGGGGGGTCGCCCTATTGATCCTCGGCGCGATAGCTGCCTACTTACTGATAAGTGACGCTAACGGCGACTTCAGCGATCACACGTCGTTGACCATCAACACCGACGCGATAGGCGACGGATTGAAGGGGGGATCGGATGTGAAGTACCTTGGGTTCACCGTGGGGGAGGTCTCGAGCATCGCGGTTCGAGACCGTGGCGCGGCGGTCAAAATCAACCTCACCGGTTCCGGTAACGACCTAGTTCTCCGGCAGGGCATGACGGTGAACTACACCTCGTCAAACGCATTGGGACCAACTGCACTGGAGATCGTAGATCCTGGACAAGGACCACCCATCGGTTCCGGCGGGAGTGTCTACGTGAGCAGGTTGCAATCTGAACAGACCTCGGTGTCAACGCTTGTTCGCAAGATCTCCACGCTGGTCGAGGCACTGGACCAGCCCTCATTTGAAGCGGTAGTGAGGTTCATCGTTGAGGACTCGCAGGCAATGGCTGATAGCGGAAGACTCGTTCTCCAGATTGCGCAACTCACGCGAGATGTCCAGAAACGGCCGGTCGGGGAGGACCTAGGAATTGCGGCTAACCTGTCCACCGGAGTCGCCGACTTCATGACGCCGTTTGTCCCTGGCGTCTTGAAGAACGTCGATATCGCTGACTTTTTCGCCACCCAACAAAACATCGACCGCACGAAGAGTAATCTCG
The DNA here is from genome assembly GCF_005502615.1 of Gordonia sp. ALPHA1B1. Taxonomy (NCBI): domain Bacteria; kingdom Bacillati; phylum Actinomycetota; class Actinomycetes; order Mycobacteriales; family Gordoniaceae; genus Gordonia; species Gordonia sp. ALPHA1B1. The sequence goes on from NZ_SCOC01000077.1 coordinate 3,574, forward strand.
GCGACACGGGAAAGGTTCTTTTCGGTGGGCTCGGCGGCCTGCTCGATAAGAATTACCCAGCCCTGAGTTCGCTGTTAGACGTCGGCCTTGACCTAGCGCGGCCCGTCGCCAGATCCGCCTCGGGGCTAGTTCGCACGGTGTACACGATCCCGCAGATCCTCGATGGCATCGACAAAGCCTTGCCGAAATTCAACGAACGGGTCCAGCTCCAGCTAGCACTGGTGGTCCAGACGTCGCCTGCCCTACAAGGCGCATTGAGAATGGGGGGTGCCACGCGATGACTCTGAGGTCGCTAACACCCACAATCATTAAAATCGTCGCTTTCATCGCTCTCATCGGAGTCCTTTCATATGTCATCATCGCGATTCTGCAGCCGACCAACGAAGGGTCACCCAGTTCGCAGCGTTCCGCGGTGTTTGCCGACGCTTCCGGACTCAAGCCCCGCGACGGGGTACGACTCGCTGGAGTGAAAGTGGGATATGTAACGGCTGTCGATCTCGAGGGCTCAACAGCGATCGTCCGTTTCCAACTGGATGACGGTGTCGCGATTACCCCCGCGACGACTGCCGCTGTGCGTTACCAAAATCTGCTGGGGCAGCGGTATGTGGAACTCATCAATGCCGGACAAGGCGCCGACCAGGACTCGATCACACAGGTGGCACTCGAGAAGACCGTCCCGTCCTTCGACGTATCGACACTATTCAACAGTTTCAAACCAGTATTCGATACATTGAATACTGCGGAAATCAACGAGCTTCAGTCGAACCTTCTACGGGTTGCCCAGGGAGACGGTCGAGGTATCGCACCAGTCATGAAGCAAGTCGCGAACATCACTGATTACGGGAACCAGCGTTCAGAGATCATCACCAATATTGTGACGAGCCTGGGGCAGGTGTCCGACCAGTTGATGGGGCGCTCCGCTGAACTGGTTGAGTTGATAGACAAATTGGGGTCAATCGTCGATGCGTTCAGCCGCGTGAGCGATCGACTGCGGGCCTCGCTGCGAGAGGTCAACCGTTCGATGGCAAAGACTGTACTCGCCGGTGAGCAGATCGAGTCGACCTACGACACCAGCTTCGCGGCTATCTTTCAGAGATTAGTGCGGGAGCCAGGGGATACAGAAGGCCTACTGAATGGTGCCGTTCTCCTGAAGCCGCTCCTGGACGCCCTGGCCGCAACATCCAACGCGACTCCCCCGCCCTCGGCGGCAGGGTGTGCCCGAGGGGTGCTCGACCTACCGAGAACAGTGCAGATCGCCCTGATGGGTCAACGACTGGTGGTGTGCCAGTGACCCGTTTCTTCGGCAAGCGTCCGCATCACCGCCCGCAGCGTCGGCGGGACCTCATCCTGGCGGGGGTCGTAACGATGGTCACGGTGGCCGGTCTCGTCGCCGCCGGAGCTGTGTATATCTCGCCGCCCGGACAAACTATCTACAGCGCGGAGTTAGTCAATACCGGCGGATTGGAAGCTGGCGACCAGGTACGTATCGCCGGGATCAGGAAAGGCAAGGTAGCGTCGGTCGACCTGACCGGAACGTTCATCACCGTGCGGTTCCGGCTGGATGACTCGATTGCCGTTCGGTCGGACGCGACGGCGAACGTCCGTCTCCTCACCCCTATCGGTGGACGTGTATTGGACCTCGACCCAGGTTCAGGCCCGTCGGCCATTGACGGCGCGATCCCACTGGTGCAGACAGGCAGCACCTATGATATTTCCAGCACCCTGGAGACATCTACACCGGTGTTCCGTGACGTGCGTGGTGTTGATCTACGGCGCACGGCGGCGTTGCTACAGGATGCCTTTTCCGACGGAAACACCAATATCCCTGATGCCCTGCAAAACGCGAGCAGCCTGATGGACTTGCTGGAGCGTCAGTACGCACAACTCGACAAGACGGTGGCTTTGTCCGACGAGTATGTCGCTGCCCTCGCAAACCGCAAGCAGGTACTCGTGGACTTCCTACGCCAGCTCAGCTTCCTTGCCCGCACCCTTGGACCAGACATCGCCAACGTCCAGAGCGGGTTCGATTATCTACGTCGTCTTTTTAAGTTGCTGACCCGGCCGCTTGTCGCGTACCGCGACGGTATAGAACCATCGGTACAGCAGTTTAAGATCCTTCTAAACAAGGTGTCGGCCCAGATGCCCGCCTACCAAGACGCGCTGGCCCAGGTCGATCAGATCACCAGAAGACTGAGCATTCTCCTCAATGCTCCGCAGGTCGGACCTGCGAGTCCTGAACCGACCGTCCGCGTCTGTATCCCGATTGGTGATAACAAATGTTGACGGAGCGGATGCGTCGGCATCTGATCCCGATCGCCACCATTGTCACACTGGCAGTAGTGATCGGCGGCGTCGGAATCGACTATGGGGACTGTCGTGAGAACGGTGTAAGTGGCCTTACCGCCCTCGGTGTGTCGGGGGCAGGAAGGTCGCATCATGACCGACACTCTGGTGGCTGTGGAGCCATCTGATGAACACGA
>NZ_SCOC01000078.1:0-4698 GCF_005502615.1 Gordonia sp. ALPHA1B1
CGATCCCGTCATCGTGTTCATCAGATGGCTCCACAGCCACCAGAGTGTCGGTCATGATGCGACCTTCCTGCCCCCGACACACCGAGGGCGGTAAGGCCACTTACACCGTTCTCGCGACAGTCCCCCGCCCGTGCACACCGAGGCACTGGTCGCCGACGACAAAGCCATGAATCCCGAGCACTCAGAGTCCGGATCATCCGCAGCGCCCACCCGCGCCGGTTCTGACCGCTGACGATGACACAAGTGTCAGAACGCTACGTTGTCGGCATTTCAAACCAGTGGAACGACAGGGGGATTCGGGCTTGAGTCGACGTAATCAGGAGGGTGGCCGGATTCGTCCTACCCGGGAGCGGGAAGGTCGAAGACTCGCGAGGAGTCGAGTCGCCATGCGAGATATGCCAGGCCGAGCCTGATGCGGCCGTACCCGTCTTGGAAGTCGAAGCCGACCTCGGCGCGGAGAAGCTCGGACCGCGTCTGCGCCGTGCTGTGGTGGACGCCGGCGTGGCGGGCGGCCTGGCGTACTGACGACGTGGCCAGAATGGCCTCGATGGTGGAATCGGCCCACGGGTGGGCCATCACCGTAGCGATGCGGGCCGAGTCGCTGGTGGCGGTCGTGGATGGCCCGGCGTCGGCGAGGAGCTGAATCAGCCCGCCGTAACGGTCCGCGCAGACGAACGGGTCCGACGGCGGGCGGCACAGCCGGACCGCGACGAGTGCGGTGCGGAACGACGCCTCGAGTTCGTCGATGGGGGTGGCAATGCCGACCCCCGACGGTCGCACGTCGAGCTCGGTGGTCGTGGCAGGCACGACCGTGGCGTGTACCGGACCAAACGCGGTGCTGATGACGTCCGAGGGACCCGCCGGATGTGATTCCCACACAGCGAATAGCGGAGCGGCTACGACCCTGTGGGTCCGGGTCGCGTCGAGGCCCAGCCGTCCGGCTGCCTCGGCTCGCTCCGACGCGGACGTCGCCGAGTCAAGTACGACACGCAGATCGCGGCGCGGCTCGATCTCCCGGCGCTCAATCCCTGCCCGTACGCCCACCGCTAGCGCTAATCGCTCGAGAATGATCGCGTCGTTGGCGTGTGGCGACCCGCTGCGCTCCAACCAGACGTGGACGCCCCCCGGAAGCTGGCTGACCGTGACGTCGTCGGGGCGGGCGCCTGTGAGCACGTCGCCGGAAGGGCCGAGCCGTAGCTCGGATCTTCCGGCGCCGGTTTTGGCCCCCGCCGGACACCCCGCCAGCGACGCTGCGGTAGCCAGCAGACCACGGGTGTTGACGTCGCCGAGGATGAGTTCGTCGAAGCAGGCGATCACTCGAATCCCCAGACTGGCGTCGGGGTCGAGCGCCGCGATTCTGCCGAGCAGCTCCTGCATCACGAACTCCTCAGCGACGGGACAGCGACGGACGGGCGAGACCCATTGTCAGCCGCGCAACGCCCGGTAGGTCGCGGTTTCCAGGTCTAGGTAACCGGTTACGGAGTCCGCGTCGGCGAACGGGAAGATCTGCGTGGCCCAGTATCCGCCGATCGAGTTGCGTCGGTCGATCCAGTAGTAGAGATTTGCCAGCCCCGCCCAGGCGATGCCCCCAGCGGGACGTCCCGTCGGCGCCTCCTCGTCGTTCACCATGAAGGTGTAAGCCCAGGACTTGGACTGGCCGGGGAAGAACTCTGCGTCGTTGCTCAGAGTGGGGATCACCCCGGGGAGCATCTTGACTTTGAGATCGCCGAGGTGGTTCTGCGCGGCGAACTCGACGGTGTCGGGCCGCAGGATCTGCTCGCCCGACGTCGCCGAGCCGTCGTTGAGCCACATCCGAATGAAGGACAGATAGTCCCCGACCGTCGAGTACAGGCCGTGACCACCCATGTGGACCTCGGGGTCGGGCAGACGGAAGTCGGTTGGTTCGAGCGTCCCGTCGGCGCCGCGCTGGTGCATGGTCGCCACCCGCGATTCCATGTCGCCATCAAGGGTGAACGATGTGTTGGTCATGCCCAGCGGAGTGAGGATGCGGTCGCGGAACACCTCACCGAGCCGGCGGCCGGTAATCCCCTCGATCACCTGTCCGGCCCAGTCGATGTTGCTGCCGTACTCCCACTGCTCGCCCGGATCGAACAGCAAAGGTGTCTGCAGAGCGCGGCGACTCGAAGTGACGATGCTGGGCTGCCCATGGTTTTCCGCCAGACGGTTGTACTGCTCGTTGAAGAAGTCGTATCCGAACCCCGCAGTGTGGAGCAGCAGTTGCTTGGTGGTGATGTCGGACTTGGGCGCCCGCAGGACCGGATCACCGTTGTCGTCAAAGCCCTCAAGGACTTGCACCTCGCCCAGCGCCGGAGCGTATTCCTTTGCCGGCGCGTCGAAGTCAAGGTCCCCGCTCTCGCGCAGCTGCAGTGCCGCGACACCCGTCAGGGCCTTCGTAGTGGAGAAGATCGCGAACACCGAGTCGGTGGTCATCGGCGTCTTGGTGCCCAGGTCGCGGTATCCGGAGGCCCCGAGGTATAGCGTCTCCTCCGCCGTCGTGACGCCGGCGACGACGCCGGGGACCCGAGACGCCGCGTCCTGAACGACGCGGTCGACCGCCTCGGCGATCGAGCTGCTATTCGTCGTTGTCATCGTGAACTCCTTTGTTCTGTGTAACTTTCACTGCGAGAAACTCAGTCGGACAACCGATTCGCCACCCAGTCGAAACGGGCACGCATCATGCCCTGGGCGAGCGCGGTATGCGGGGCGAAAATGTCGAAGGCATGAAACCCGCCGGTCCATACGTGCAGCTCGGCGTCACCACCGGCCCGCCAGATCGCGGTCGCATAGTCGATCGCCTCGTCGCGAAAGATCTCCGCCGACCCCACGTCGATGAACGCCGGTGGGAGGCCGGTCAGGTCGGTAGCGCGAGCAGGGGCGATATAGGGCGAGACATCGTCGCTGCCGTATCTGTCACCCAGCACCGCCGCCCACCCGGTCTCGTTGCTGATGCGGTCCCACACCCCGACGCCGTCGAACTGCCCGGTAGACGGGGTTCGCCCCCGGTCGTCGAGCATCGGATAGACGAGCAACTGTCCGCACAGCGCGGGACCCGACCGGTCGCGGGCGGCCAGTGCGGCGCCAGCGGCCAGACCGCCCCCGGCACTAGCGCCGGCGACCATCACTCGACGGGGGTCGATGCTCAGATCACCGGCGTTGGCGACCGACCACACGAGGGTGGCGTATAGATCCTCGCGGGCATACGGGTCTTGGAATTCCGGTGCCAACCGGTACTCGGGGCACACGAGAACGGCGCCGAGTTGCTCGACCCAATCGAGGTTCATCGCCAGCGCGTTGAAGCGATCGCCGAACATCAACCCACCCGAGTGGGCATACACGATGGCCGGCCGCGATCCGGGATGGTCAGGGGATCGGAAGACCGAGGTTACGATCTCGTCGCCGCCGTGACCCCGAACGGTGTACTCCTCGTGGAGGACGTGGCGGCCCTCAAGGGTCTCCGCCACCGGCGGGGACGCATAAGACCGTCGCATGAATGGGATCAAGTCGGGGGTAATGGTCGGCGGAAAGACCCCACCGACAACCGCAAGGCCGGCCTTCAGCTCGGGGTCGAAACGCGGACGCCGTACGCCCGCACCCCTGCCGCCCTCTTCCTGAAGTGTCACGGATCACACTCTAGTGAGCCCCGCGAACCCCGTACACCGCCATCACGGCGCAGTTCTGTCCACCCGCACCGCCATCTGGCTGGTTCGCCGTGTGGCGCGTGTCAGCACGCACGCTCGAAGCGAGAGCGACAAGAATGTCTGCTCCGCGCAGATGCTGACGGGCCGATCGGGCAGCGTCTCAGTCGATCAGGGGTGCGGCTCCATGGTGACCATTGGGGAAGACACCCCGGCACTTGTATTCGTTTGGGGGCAGGTGTTCACCTACGTAACTGACATAAGCATGCTCCCCGCGGCGGCGCCCGCAGGTGACAAGCCGACGGCAGGGTGGCATCCGCCACCGACACTTACGTATCAATCCAGGCCGCACCATAAATCGACACCCAAATACGCCAACCGGTGCAGCAGGATGTGTTGTGGACACCCGTCCTCACGCAACACCGAAGATCACAATAGTCTTTTCGCCCCTCCGGCAGCACATCTGTCGGCAGGTTGCACTACACCTGAGAGCAGCTTTACCCCAATGGGTTTGCGGAGTAGGTCGGTCACGGCAGGGTGGCTGAGCGCCACCGACCGACTCAGTCTCTACCGCTCCGACGATCAACCCCGAATCATCAGAAATGGAGTAGAAGATAATGGTCGACACAGTGTTTGCTGATATTTCCGAATGGCAGCCACCTATCGATGACAGCTATCCCTATAAATGGTTATCGATCCGATCGAATGACGGCACCTATCGTGACCGCAATTTCGCCCGTAATTGGGATACGGCGCGGTCGTGGCTCGACTCAGGCCGGTTGCGGGGGCTCATCGTCTACTGCGTGTACCGGCGCAACTGGCGAGACGTGCTGGCCACCCACCGACAGATGCAAGGCGAGAACCGCCCCGACGTCGTGTCCATGGTCGACGTCGAATCGTGGGGCGGACAGATCACCGACGACAACAGCGACCCGATCAACCGGCTTGTCTGGGGCCTCAGCGACTGGCGCGGGCCCCAAGTCCACGGCAAGCCGCGGCGCGTGATCGGCTACCTCAACCCCCATGACGCCCATATCTGGCC
>NZ_SCOC01000079.1:0-4643 GCF_005502615.1 Gordonia sp. ALPHA1B1
CACACTCCCGACGCTTTGATCGCGATGGCGAACCTCACCAGGGGCGGCGCATGCCCAGAACTCCCACATCGAAACTGACCGAAAACCGCCCACTTTCAGATCAGGAGATCCACGTGATTGCGAGTAGCTTGGTGTCATGCCCTCGATCACCGAACTCCGCGACACCCTCATCTCACTGCCGTCACCACCCGACGACGGCAGTGGCCGTGCTCTGCACGAGCGGCTCGACGAGCTGCGGATGCTGCGCAACGTGCTCGATCACCAGATCGCGTTTCACACAGCACTTTTCGACGTCACGGGTGCCGCAGCGCGGGCGGGGTCGACCACACGGAACGCACTGATCGAGATGGGCATGCCACCCGCGGCCGCGCACCGCTATGTGCGCATCGCCGGCGGGCTGGAGTCGGTGCCGAAGGTCGCCGACTGTGCTGCCGAGGGTTATCTGTCTGCCGAGTGTGTCGACGCGGTGATCCGCGGACTAGCGCTCATCGACAAACTTTCTGCCACAACGCTGTCCGACGACGAGCGCAGCGGATATGAGAGTGAGTTGCTTGCGCAGGCATTCTCCGGCGCCACCCCCGCCCAGATCGACGACCACGCCCGCGGGATCGCCCAGCGGGTCGCCGCCACCGACCCCAGCACCGTGCCGGCTGCCGATGACGCATCGCTGAACACCGTGCACACCCACATCACCGAGGAGGGTCGGGTCGCGATCGCCGGAGATGTGACCGCGGTGATCGGAGAGAAGTTCGTGTCCATGATCGACGAACGGTCCTGTCCGCGTCCCGAACCCGACGGCGCTGCCGATCGTCGAGGTGCGGCCGAGCGACGCGCCGATGCGCTGGAGTTGCTGTTGGATCAAGCCGCGATCGGCGCGGCGATGACCACCGCCGGAGCACCACGCACCCAACTGCTGGTGACCATTCCTGCCGATGGGGTTGACCCGGCACGCCTGCCGTGGATGGGTGCGGTGTCAGAATCGACGACACGGCGTTTGTCGTGTGACGGCGGGGTCGCCGAGATCGTCCTCGACGACGAAGGGGTGCCGCTACAAATGGGCACCACGAAACGACTGTTCCCGCACCACCTGCGGCAGGCGATCATCGTGCGCGATCGGTGTTGTGTGAAATGCGGTGCGCCAGCATCGCATACGCAAGTTCACCATCTGGTCCACTGGGCCGATGGCGGCCCCACCGATCTGGACAACGGGTGCCTGCTTTGTCAACGCTGTCATACCCAGGTCCATCACCACGGCTGGCAGGTCGTGATGGGGCCCGACCGGCACCCATGGCTCATCCCACCCGCCGACATCGACCCGCGGCGCCTACCCCGACCCGCCTACAACCGGCGCACCATGCGACTCGACGACGCTCTCGTATAGCTGCCGGCCCCGCGCAGACCAGACCCTCCGGCGTCGACACCCCGACGCCACACGACCTTTGACAACTCCACAGTGTGAGGCGATCCCGGCGGGGTCAGTGCCCGGCAAAGGCCTCCGCGAGCCACCAGGCGCCGCCGTCGTCGGTGATCTTGGCGTCGATGACGAGGGGACCCGACGGTTGGGGTGAAGAGAGCGAGGCGACCCAGTCCCGTACCTCGTCGAGGTCGTCGAGGCCGGTGACCGTCACGCCCGTCGCGCCGTGTCCACGGGCGATCGCGGCGATGTCGACCTCGGGGAACGTCACCGTCGTCATGTCGGCGTCGCCGAAGTGGTGCACTTCGGCCCCGTAGGCGGAGTCGTTGTAGACGATCACGACCAGCGGCAGTGCCAGACGTACGGCGGTCTCCAATTCGGCTATGGCCATGAGGAATCCGCCGTCGCCGGTGCCGAGGACCGGGACCCTGTCCGGTCGCGCGAACGCCGCGCCGATGGCCGTCCCGAGGCCCAGCCCGATCGACTGGAAGGCCTGAGTGAAACAGAAGCCGAACTCGTCTGGCACGGACAGATGCGTCGACGGATAACCCATGAAGTTGCCGGAGTCGATGGAGACGACGCGGTCGGCGGGCAAGATCTCGTCGAGCGCGATCGTCAGTGCCCTCGGATCGACCCGGCCGGCGGTCACCTCGCCGGTGACGGGGACGTCCTGCCACCTCGATGACACCGAGATCCGTTCCCTGACTTCCTCGGTGCGATAACCGGTGGTGCCGCCATCGGCCGCGAGGATCGTGTGCACATCCGTCGCCGTCGCGCCGCAGTCGCCGACGACTCCGAGGTCGATCGGGCGATGCGCGCCGATGGCGTCGATGTCGACGTCGACCTGCACCACGGTCGTGTCCGTGCCGATGAGTCGGCCGTGCCGCATCGTCCACATGTTCAGGGCGCAACCCCATCCGACGATGAGGTCGGCGTCGGCGATCAGCTCGGCGGTGGTGGGGGAGGAGAAGCCGCCGGAGATGCCCAACGAGAACGGGTTTCCCGCGAACAGGCCGTTCGCGACCGCCGACGTCGCCACCAGCGCACCGGCGGCCTCGGCCAGGGCCGCGATTTCGGGACCGGCGGAGCGCGCCCCTCGGCCCGCGACGAACACGGGACGCCGGGCGGCACGGAGCAACTCGGCCAGGCGAGTGGCCGACCGGGCTTCGGGCCGCGGCCGTGGCGGTTCGGCGGAGAGCTCGACAGGTCCTTCGAAATCCGCTGCGGCGGCGGCGATGTCGACGGCGACATGGAGCACGACGGTCCGGCGCTGCGTCACCGCGGTGCGGAAGGCGCGGATCACATCCGCCACCACCGTGGTCGGCCCGTAGACACGGTCGTTCACGGCGCCGACGCTCGCGGCGAGGGCCTCCTGGTCGATCCGGAAGTTCGACCGTAACGCCGACGCGGGTGCATCGGCGGTGAGCACGATCATCGGCGCACGGCTCTTGGCGGACTCGGCGATGCCGGTCATCGCGTTGGTGAGCCCACAGCCCTGATGGACCGACAGCACGCCCACCCGTCCCGACATCCGGGCATAGGCGTCGGCCATGCTGGCCGCGCCGCCCTCATGGCGGGCGGCCGTGAACGGGACACCGCCGGCCCGAAGGGCGTTGGTCAGCACGAAGTTTCCGCTGCCGACCACACCGAAGGCATGGCCGACGCCGAGATCGGCGAGAACGCGGCCCGCCACGTCGGCGACCGTCGGACCGTAGCGGCCAGGTGCCGCCATCAACTCTCGACGATCGCCAGCACGCGCGACGGACTGCCGGTGCCGCCGACGATCGGCAACGGGCTCACGACGATCACCGCGCCGGTCGGCGGGAGCGAGCCCAGGTTGCGCAGGGAGGTGAGCCCGTACTTGTCGTTGCCGAGGAAGTGGTAGTGCACGGGGAAGGCGGGATCGAAGCCGCCCGCCAGCCCTGCGTCGACACCGACGGTCTCGACTCCGAGGCCGGTGATCTCGCGCGCGGTGGCCAGCCACTGCGCGCACTCCACCGACACCCCGGGGGTGTGCGACCCGGTCTCGTCGGCGTTGAGGAACTCGGCTTCGGAGCCGCCCCGCGACTCCCAGCCGGTCCGCAACAGCAACCAGGTGCCGGCGGTGAGGCGTCCGTGTTCGGCTTCCCAGGCCTCGACCTCGGCGACGCTCAGGAGATGATCCGGGTCGTCGGCGACCTCGTCGGTCAGGTCGAGGACGGCCGCCGGGCCGATCAGCCGCTGCACCGGGATCTGCGAGACGTCATCCCCGTCGCGTCCGCTGATCCAGTGGATCGGTGCGTCGAGATGGGTGCCGATGTGCTCGCCGGTGTGGATGTTGTTGTGCCGCCAGTACGGCCCCGGCTCGTTGTAGGCGCTGACCTCTTCGAGACTGAAGTCGATCAGGTTCGCGAACGGGGCAGGCAGTCGCAGCGCGGGCGTCGCCGCACTCAACGGAGTCGTCAGATCGACGACGCGGAGCGACCCGTCGGCGAGGCCGGCGACGAAGCCGGACAGGGCGGTGTCGGGCACGAAGGAGCCGGCCACTACTTGCGCGCTCCGCGCCAGTTCATGCCCCAGCCGTACGCCTCGTCGACCTTGTCCTGTGCCCCGCGGATGTAGCGCACCTCGCGGTTGAGAACCAGCTCGCCACCACGGTTCTCGAACAAGGCGATCGCGCACGAGAGCGCCGACTGATCCGCCTCGTCGAGCCGGACCTCGATCTCCGGGCCGTTGGCCGGGAACAGGGTGACGACGCCGTTGGCACCGGCCCAGTTCGGGGTGCCCTCGTAGATGTAGGCGAAGATCAGGATCCGGCGGATCCGGTCGGTCGCGGAGAGGTCGATGTACATGTTCTCGCCGCCGGAACCCGACCGGTCGTCGCCGTCGAGATAGATGATCGGCTGTCCGTCACGGGGCGCCCGGAACGAGTTGCCCAGTGCCTGCACGATGCCCTTGCTCCCGTCGGTGAACTCCCACAGGCAGGCGAGGTCGAGGTCGATACCCTGCGCCTTGCGGAAGAGCCCGCCGCCCTTGGAGTTCGACGTCCAGCTCAGATTGACGCGCACCTGACCGGAGGTCGCACCCTGCTTGCTCAGCGAGATGCTCGGCGCCGACTTCGTGAGGGTGATCTTCGACAGCGAGACCGGCGGCGCGGGCGGCTGCTGACCGTAGCCCGCGGGGGTGGGCGGCTGCTGGCCGTAACCCGCGGGAGCGGCCGGGGGCTGGGCGCTGTCGCCTATACACCTCT
>NZ_SCOC01000007.1:0-186782 GCF_005502615.1 Gordonia sp. ALPHA1B1
GTCGCGGGCAGCTCGAGGAAACACCGCCAGCCGCCCATATCCAGATGCCGCCACAACCGCGGTGCCGGCGGCTGATCGTAACCCGGGCAGCGCTTCTTGCACTGCGGACACCGTGATCGTGCGTTCTTGTGCAGTTCTAGTGTCGCCACCATGACGTGCCCGCGATCATCCTCATCGAACCTGACACCCACGACACGGGCACGCTCGATTCCAAGCAACTTCTGCAGTACTCTGACAGTGCGCAACGCCCACTCCTCTAGGTCTTTTTCTTCGCAAGTCAAAACCTAAGCGAGACTGGGCGTTGCGTGCATTAGGCTCGCTAAAAGTAGCCCACTTCAGGGTCAGAAGAGCCCCACCCATTCGATTACGAGAAAACTCCACAAGCCCGGAAGTTACGAAACCAATTACTGTGCAGTGCTTTTCGTCCACTGTGCGTTGCAGAGCGTGGATCGATGACAGTGGTGAACTTCAGTCACACCCGTTTCGGAATTCGTTCTTCCAACGGTGTTCTTGCCGCGGATTCGCTATAGCCCCGGTGAAGTTGTGAACGCGTAGGCGTTCGGGCGAATCCGCCGATACCGGTGTGGATTCGGTGGTTTTCGTAGTCGTGCAGCCAGTCGTCGTAGGTCGCCGCTCGGGCGGCTTCAGTGGTGTGGACCTCGCGAAGGCCCTTTCCGAGGCGAGCAACCGGTGGAAGCGTTCAACTCTGTTGTGGTCTGTGGCCGGTACAGACGGGTCTCTGGTGCGCGATCTCAGGGCCGAGGGCATGCGCGGAAAGCCCTGGGCGGCAACTGCCGCCGTAGTCGGCCAACAAACTGTTGTTCGTGATGCCGTGCGCGTGGAAGAAGGGCGTGCCCGGCCCCAGAATTGCGTATCGGTCTCTGTGCGTTCGTCGGTGAGGATCTCGGAGTACGCAACCGAGTGTGGTCGTCGACGATATGGCGGCCTCCGGGAGCGCCGTGATCTAAGCGCCGCGGCGGGGTTCGGCGTACCGGCAGCGCGATGGCCTGGGCGAGGTGTCGCAACAGTGGCATCCCATATCGGCGCAGCACCGCCTTGACGATCGATCTCGCAGCAGTAGATGCGTGGCAATAGGAGCTGCGTCCCGGCGGGGAGATAGGCGTAGCTTGATGATTCGACGTTCACGTCGCACCGGGGCTCGTTGGGTGACGGGTGGGGCGGCTGGAGCGATCTGTCATGCCGGCTTCGCCGTGAACGCGGTAGCCGTCGGCCCGTTTCTCGGCCGTCGCTCGAGCATTCAAACCGTCCGGCGGCCCACCGCAGCGGCCGTCCGTGATCGGTGATCGACGAAGCATCCTGCCAGTACCAGACGGCAGCGTTCGGCGAAAAGAACATCAGGGCGGGTCATGAGGGCCCTTGAATGACGACGTGTGGCTTGTCTCAGCGACGTGCCGCGCGAGGTTCAGCCATACTCACGAATACCTCGGACCGAACTGCCGGTCGCCCGCGTCACCGAGACCGGGCACGATGTAGTTGACCTCGTTGAGCCCGTCGTCCACGGCAGCCACGACGAGCCGGCACGGGTGACCGGAATTCTCCAGCGCCGCAACCCCTTCAGGTGCGGCGACGACACACACGGCGGTGATGTCGGTGGCATTGCGGGCGACCAGCAACTCGATGGTGTGGAGCATGGAGCCGCCGGTGGCGAGCATGGGGTCGAGGACGAACACCGGCCGTCCCGACAGGTCCTCCGGCAGCGACTCCAGGTACGGCACGGGTTGTGCGGTCTCCTCGTCGCGGGCGAGGCCCACGAAACCGACATGCGCCTCGGGCACCATCGCGTGCGCCTGCTCGACCATGCCGAGTCCGGCCCGCAGGACCGGGACCAGGAGAGGCGGGGATGCCAGCCTCGATCCCGTGTGCGCGGTCATCGGCGTGTTGATCGCGACGTCGGCGCGCGGCGCACCGGCAAGCGCCTCGTAGATCAGCATCTGGGTGAGGTCAGACAGCGCAGCCCGGAATCCGGCGTTGTCGGTGGTCTCGTCGCGCATCGTGGTCAGACGCGCGGCTGCGAGGGGATGGTCGACGATCAGGGACTCCATGCCGACACCCTATTTCCTCCCCGGCGCTCGCGTGCCGCTTGGGCGAGCTCCACCACGCCGGTCTGGGTCGCCGCGAGAATTTGATGGAACCCAACGGGGCCGCGCCGCGTCGAAAACCCATGAGCCCGTCCTCCCCTCACCCCTATCCCGCACCCACCCGGCCAGGCCCGGACACCGGTGGCCGACTGTTCGCCGATCCGTCTGCGCTGCACGAGTTCTCCGGCGCACACCGCACCAACGCCCGGATGCTCGAGGGCGGGACCGGCAGCGACGACGCCGCCGTGGTCGAACTCGCCATCACCTTCGGTCTCATCGGCATCGAGTTCCTCACCGCCGTCGTCGAGTTCCTCGACCTGCATCGTCGCACCATCGAGGCCGCGACGGCGCGCGAGGAACGCGTTGCACTCACGACGAACTCGGCCGCAACGTCCTACGCCGACTGCGACTGCGCCGCCGCCGACCGGATCGCGACGACCGGTGAGCTGACGCTGTGATCCCCGTCGAACTCCTCATCGAGCCACTGCGGCAACTGATCGCCGCGCTGGGGACCGGCATCCTGGCACCGGGCAACCCCGCCGAGCAGGTCCGAACCGTTGGGGGCACCGTCGAGTCGGTGCGCCAACGGTCGACGTCGGCCGCCGAGTCCGTCCTCACGCGGTGGGACGGAGCCGGGGCCGCCGGAGCCGCAGCCGCCACCGCGGCGAACCAGCGCCGACTCACCGAACTCACCGAGTGCGCCGCGGAGTTCGGCCGGCTCGTCGAGAGCGCCGGCCGTACCGTCCACACGGCGTCGACCGCTCTGAACGGCCTCGTGGACTCCCTGGAACGGCATGTCCGCGGCCTCAACGGCGGACTGGCCACTCCGGCAGTCCTTCTCGCGGTCCTGCCGGTCGCCGTCGAGCATCTGAGCCGCGGCGTGGAGATCATCGGACGTGCTCGCGCCGAGCTCGGCTCCGACACCGAGGCGATGGCCGCCCTGGCCCGCCGCACGGCGCCGGCCGAGATGGTCGGAGTCGCAGGCGGCGACGCCGCCAGACTGTCGCCCGTCCCCACGCCCGGCGGCGTCCCCATCACGCTGCCCGACGGCTCGGTCGCCCACGCTCCGAACGAACGCGCGGCGACCGCGGTGCGGGCCGCGCTGAGTCAACGCGGGGTGCCCTATGTCTGGGGCGGGACGACGCCCGACGGATTCGACTGCAGCGGCTTCACACAGTGGGCCTACCGGCAGGCCGGGCTCGAACTCCCCCGCCTCGCCCAGGAGCAGGACACCGCCGGGTATCAGGTGTCCCAGGCGCAGCTGCAGCCCGGAGACCTCGCGGTGTGGTCCGGCCACGTGGCGATGTACATCGGCAATGGTCAAATGATCGAAGCCGGTGACCCCGTGGGCGTCTCGCCGGTGCGCACCTCGAACCTCGACCAGGCATTCGAAGGATTCTTCCGTCCACGATGAGAGCCGCGCCGATGGTCGCACCCGTGGGCGAGTCAGGAGTTCATCGAAATGTCGTCGGCACACCACCGACCGTCTGTGGGGGCACTACTGGATCCGCCGCCGACAATCGCTAGGCTGTGTCCCCATGGCCGGAGACATCGTCCCGATTGAGCTCGGACTCACCGACGGAAACAGCTTCACCCTGTGGGCACCCCGCTGGCGTGAGGGCGATGACGAATGGGAGGCCTTCCTCGGACTGGACGAGGACCTGTACGTCCTGCCCTCTGTCGCCGAGCTCGCCGCGTTCATCCGCACCAACGAGGACAACGATCTCGTCGAGCACCCGGCGTGGTCGACCGTGGTCGGCCTGCAGGCCGATGAACTGGTCCCCGACGGGCGCCACAGCTACGACCTCGTCGGCGTACCCGAGCTCGCCGCGGAGGACCCCACCGCCGAGGTCATCGCCGAACTCGAAGACGCACTCGAGATCGTCCGCATCCTCGGTGAGGTCTGCGAATTGACACCGGTCACCAAGTTCTTCAACGGCAACCCGATCCTGGGCGCCGTCACCACCGGCACACGCAACTTCGACGGCCGCGAGGGCACCGACCTCTGGGTGCGCATCGGCCGGCTCATCGCCAAGCACTGGGATGACGTGCTCGATGCCATCGACGGTGTCATCAGCACACCGAAGGTGGACGCCAAGGCCGTCGAGACCGCCGAGGCCGAACTCGAGGCCGCCGCGTCCGCCGAGGACGAGGACGAGCCGACCGACGATGACATCGAGATCGTCGGTGCCCCCGACTCCGAGTCCTCGGACGCCGCCGACGACGATGACCTCGAAGAGGACACGGACGAGGAGGACGAGGACGACTACGACGACGACGATTTCTGGGCGTCGGTCGGCATCGACCCGATCAAGATCGTCACCAGCGCGAACGAGTACCTGACACTGCGGTGTTACCTCGGAGACGACCCGGTGTTCCTCGGCACCAAGGGCAAGATCTTCGTGTTCACCTCGGCGCGCTCGCTCTCGCGGTTCCTCGCCGACGACAACACGCATGACCTCGCCGACCTGTCCACGTTCGACGAGGTCCGCACCGAGGCGACCAACGGATCCCTCGAGTTCGACGTCATCGACGACAACGTCTACGTCCTGCCGGGTCTCGCCGACGACATCGCCGACGGCCCCCGCCGAATGGATCGCGACCAGCTCGACCTCGCCGTCGAACTCTTCACCGACGCAGCCGACTACGCCGGTGACAACACGGTCTCCGAGGCCCTCGGCGCCACCACTCCGCTGGGATGGTTCGTCGACTACACCGTCAACCCCGACCCCAAGCGCATGGCGCCCAGCGGTCCGTTCGACAACGAGGCCGAGGCGTGGCGCGCGCTCGAGCACGACTTCGAGGCCCGGCTCACGAAGAAGGGCTGACGGGCGCAGTCCTCTCCGCCATAACCGGCCGCGACGGTGCTGCTCAGCCGAGCAGCACCGCGTAGCCGGGCTTGATCACGTCGTCGATGAACGCCAGCCGCTCGTCGAAGTGGATGAACGCCGACTTCATCGCGTTCACCGTGAACCGTTCGAAATCCGCCCAGCCGTAGCCGAACCGATCGGCGAGCAGGCCGAATTCCTTGCTCATGGTGGTGTCGGACATCAATCGGTTGTCGGTGTTCACCGTCACCCGGAACCGTAGGCGCGCCAACACGTTGAACGGATGCTCGGCGAGTGAACCGACCGCCCCGGTCTGCACATTCGAACTCGGGCACAGCTCCAGCGGAATCCGCTTGTCCCGCACGATGTTCGCCACCTGGCCCAGCCGCGCACCCGCGAACGAGTGCGCAGCGAGATCGACCCCCTCCGGGAGTTCGATGTCGTCGAAGACGCGGACGCCGTGACCCAGCCGGTCCGTCCCGCAGAAGCCGATGGCCTCGTGGATCGACGGCAGCCCGAATGCCTCGCCGGCGTGGATGGTGAAGGGCGCACAGTTGGCCCGCATGTACTCGAAGGCGTCGAGGTGGCGGGTCGGCGGATGCCCAGCCTCGGCGCCGGCGATGTCGAAACCGACGACACCCCGGTCCCGGTAGCGGACCGCGAGTTCGGCGATCTCGCGTGACCGGGCGGCGTGGCGCATCGCGGTGACCAGGCACCGCACGGTGATCGTCCGGCCCCGCTCGGCCGCGACCGCCTCGCCCTCGGCGAAGCCCCGCAGCACCGCCTCGACGACCTCGTCGAGGGTCAGCCCACCTTCGAGATGCTGTTCGGGCGCATAACGCACCTCGGCGTACACGACCCCGTCGGCGGCGAGGTCCTCCACGCACTCGCGCGCGACGCGTTCCAACCCGCCGACGGTCTGCATCACCGCGACCGTATGCGAGAAGGTCTCGAGGTAGCGCTCGAGCGAGCCGCTGTCGGCCGCACGTCGGAACCACTGCCCGAGCGTCTCGGCGTCATCGATCTGCCTGCCGTTCTCATCCGCCGGGAGGCCGTCGTATCCCACCTCGTGGGCCAACTCGAGGACCGTCGCGGGCCGGAGTCCGCCGTCGAGGTGGTCGTGGAGGAGCACCTTCGGGGCGAGGGAGATGTTCGCCGGGGTCAGCGTCGTCATGATGGAAACCTAACGCGGTCGATGATCAGTGGACGGGTGCGCGCGCCGCCCGCGTGTTCGGCGGAGTCGGGCCCCACGGTCGTCGCCCCGGCCAGGCAGGAGCGGGCGCCGGGGATCCGGTCCTCATCCTGCGTGTGCAGGGTGAACAACGGTTGACCGGCTCGGACACGATCACCGGGCTTCGCATGGATGGTCACTCCCGCCTCTGCCGCGACCGCCTCCCCCGGCTTCGATCGGCCGCCGCCGAGGCGCCACGCGGCGTCGCCGACCGCGCGCGCGTCCATCTCGGTGACGATGCCGTCGCCCGACGCGGTCACGGTGTCGTGGTGGCGCGCCGTCGGCAGGGGCGCATCGGGGTCGCCACCTTGCGCCGCGATCATCGCCCGCCACGTGTCCATCGCCCGGCCGTCGGCGAGATGGGTTGCGGGGTCGGCGTCGACGAGCCCGGCGGCGTCGAGCATCTCCCGGGCGAGGGCCAGGGTCAGTTCGACGACGTCGGCGGGTCCGCCGCCGGCGAGTACCTCCACCGACTCGGCCACCTCCACGGCGTTGCCGATCGCGAGTCCGAGCGGTGTGCCCATATCGGTGATGACCGCACGGGTGTCGACGCCGGCGTCGTGACCGAGTTCGACCATGGTCGACGCCAGTTCGCGCGCATCGTCCTCATCGGGCAGGAAGGCACCCGACCCGGTTTTGACGTCGAGGACCAGCGCACCGGTGCCCTCGGCGATCTTCTTGCTCATGATCGACGACGCCAGCAGCGGAATGGACTCGACCGTGCCCGTGACATCGCGCAGGGCATAGAGCTTGCGGTCGGCCGGCGCCAGGTCGGCGCCCGCGGCACAGATGACCGCACCGACCCGCTCGAGCTGGTCGAGCATGTCGGACGTGCTCACCTCCGCCCGCCACCCCGGGATGGACTCCAGCTTGTCGAGCGTCCCCCCGGTGTGACCGAGCCCCCGACCGGACAGCTGCGGCACCGCGACGCCGAACGACGCGACGAGCGGCGTGAGCGGGAGGGTGATCTTGTCCCCGACGCCGCCGGTGGAGTGTTTGTCCACGGTGGCCAGCGGCCGCCCGTCCCGCTGCAGACCGGACAGGTCCATCCGGCGCCCGCTGTCGATCATCGCGTGCGTCCAGGACGCGATCTCCCGGCGGTTCATCCCGCGCAGATATATGGCCATCAGCAATGCCGACATCTGTTCCGGCGCCACCTCGCCGCGGGTGTAGCCGTCGACCATCCACGCGATCTGCGCGTCAGCGAGTTCGTGCCCGCCGCGCTTGGTGGCGATCACCGACACCGCGTGGATGATCTCCCGGGCGTCGACCGTCATGAACGGACCGCCTCGAGATCGTCGGGTCCGAAGGCATCGGGAAGCAGCTCCGACAGCATCCGGGGACCACCGGGATGGTCGACGAGGAGCTCGCGCCCGCCGTGTTCGAGAAGGACCTGTCGGCACCGTCCGCACGGCATCAGAACCGCCCCGCGGGCGTCGCAGACGCTGACCGCCCGCAGCGCCCGCCCGCCCCCGTTCACCAGGGCCGCGACCAGCGCGACCTCGGCGCAGATACCCAGGCCATATGAGACATTTTCCACATTGCAACCGGCGACGACACGGCCCTCGGCTGTGATCCCGGCGGCGCCCACCGGGTACCGGGAGTAGGGTGCGTAAGCACGACCGATCATCGATCTGGCCTTGTCCCGCAACACATCCCAATCGATTTCTGTTACCACGTGGATCTCCTGTCGCCCGGCGTCATCGGCCGTTCATCCGGATTTCATCACCGCAAAGCTTGGGTAAGGCAAACCTAAGTCGTAATGTCTTGTCGCCCAGATCGGTTCGGGCAATTTACCACCGGAATGTGCATGGGTTTAGAGTCTCTTCGTATGGGTCCATGGTCGAGTCGGAGCATGCCGATTCGACGCGTCCATCGACGATGTTGGAGGCCACTTTCCCGATGAGCACCTCGACCGAAGTCGCACCCGACCCGGTGCGCAGACGATCTCTTTATCGCGGCGATCCCGGCATGTGGTCGTGGGTCCTGCACCGCATCACCGGCGTCACGATCTTCTTCTTCCTCTTCGTACACGTGCTCGACACCGCGGTCATCCGAGTCGACCCCAATCAGTACGACGAGATCATCGAGACCTACAAGACGCCGATCATCGGTCTCATGGAGATCGCCCTGGTCGCGTGCGTCCTGTTCCACGCCTTCAACGGTGTGCGCCTGATCCTCGTGGACTTCTGGTCCAAGGGACCCAAGTACCAGCGACAGATGCTGTGGGTGGCCATGACCCTGTTCGTCATCGTCTTCGGTGCCGGCACGGTCCGCCTGCTGCAGATCATGTTCAGCCACCTGTAGGAGACACCAGAGATGACCACCTCGGAAGCCACCGGTGTCGCCAAGACCCTCGGTACTCAGCACGACCGTCCCGCGAGCCTGGACAACCCGCGCTCGCCCCGCAAGCCCAAGGGCGGCAACTTCGAGAAGAACGCGTGGCTGTTCATGCGGTTCTCCGGGCTGCTGCTCGTCGTCCTGACGATCGGCCACATGTTCATCATGCTGGCCTGGGACGGCGGCGTGCACCGCATCGACTCCTCGTTCGTCGCCGCGCGCTGGAGCTCACCCTTCTGGCAGATCTGGGACCTCACCATGCTGTGGCTGGCCCAGCTGCACGGCGGCAACGGTGTGCGCACCGTCATCGCCGACTACTCCCGCAAGGACTCGACCCGTTTCTGGCTGAACGTGCTGCTCGCCGTGTCGATGATCCTCGTCCTCACGATGGGCACCTACGCCCTCCTGACCTTCGACGTCAACAGCGTCGGCTAGAGGAGACCCACAACATGCAGGAACATCGCTACGACGTCGTCATCGTGGGCGCCGGCGGCGCAGGCATGCGCGCGGCGATCGAAGCCGCCCCTCGTGCTCGCACCGCGGTGCTGACCAAGCTGTACCCGACCCGCAGCCACACCGGCGCGGCCCAGGGCGGCATGTGTGCGGCACTCGCCAACGTCGAGGAAGACAACTGGGAGTGGCACACCTTCGACACCGTCAAGGGTGGTGACTACCTCGCCGATCAGGACGCCGTCGAGATCATGGCCAAGGAGGCCATCGACGCGGTGCTCGATCTCGAGAAGATGGGCCTGCCCTTCAACCGGACGCCCGAGGGCAAGATCGATCAGCGGCGCTTCGGCGGCCACACCCGCGATCACGGCAAGTCCCCGGTCCGGCGGGCCTGCTACGCCGCCGACCGCACCGGCCACATGATCCTGCAGACGCTCTACCAGAACTGCGTCAAGCACGACGTCGAGTTCTTCAACGAGTTCTACGCCCTCGACATCTGCCTCACGGAGAACGAGAAGGGCGAGCAGGTCGCGACCGGTGTCGTCGCCTACGAGCTCGCGACCGGCGAGATCCACGTCTTCCACGCCAAGTCGATCGTGTTCGCCACCGGCGGCTCGGGCCGTATGTACAAGACGACCTCGAACGCGCACACGCTGACCGGCGACGGCATGGGCATCATCTTCCGCAAGGGCCTGCCGCTCGAGGACATGGAGTTCCACCAGTTCCATCCGACGGGTCTCGCGGGGCTCGGCATCCTCATCTCGGAGGCGGTCCGCGGTGAGGGCGGCATCCTGCGCAACGCCGACGGCGAGCGTTTCATGGAGCGCTACGCCCCCACCATCAAGGACCTCGCGCCGCGCGACATCGTGGCCCGGTCGATGGTGCTCGAGGTACTCGAAGGTCGCGGCGCCGGGCCGAACAAGGACTACGTCTACATCGACGTGACCCACCTCGGCGAGGACGTCCTCAACGAGAAGCTCCCCGACATTACCGAGTTCGCCCGTACCTACCTCGGCGTCGACCCGGTCACCGAGTACGTGCCGGTGTTCCCCACCTGTCACTACGTCATGGGCGGCATACCGACCAACATCAACGGTCAGGTGCTGCGCAACAACGACGAGGTCGTCCACGGCCTGTACGCCGCCGGCGAGTGTGCGTGCGTGTCGGTCCACGGAGCCAACCGGCTGGGCACCAACTCACTGCTCGACATCAACGTCTTCGGACGACGCGCGGGGATCGCGGCCGCGGACTACGCGAACTCGGCCGAGTTCGCCGAGCTTCCCGAGACGCCCACCGAGATGGTCGACTCGTGGCTCGAGCTGCTGCTCAGCGACCACGGACACGAGCGCGTCGCCGACATCCGTACCGAGCTGCAGGCCTCGATGGACGCGAACGCCTCGGTGTTCCGCACCGAGGAGACCCTCAAGCAGGCCCTGACCGACATCCACCGGTTCAAGGAGCGCTACGCCCACATTCGAGTCCATGACAAGGGCAAGCGCTTCAACAGCGATCTCCTCGAGGCCATCGAACTCGGCTTCCTGCTGGAGATGGCGGAGGTGACGGTGGCCGGAGCCCTGAACCGCAAGGAGTCGCGCGGCGGTCACGCACGCGAGGACTACCCGGATCGTGACGACGTCAACTACAAGCGGCACACCATGGCCTACAAAAAGGGCACGGACCTCCTTTCAGACATCGAGTTGGAGTACAAGCCGGTCGTGGAAACCCGCTACGAGCCGATGGAGCGTAAGTACTGATGACATCTGTTCTGGACAAGCCCGCACCGTCTTCCGACGATCCGCCGTTGCCTCCGGTGCCCGACGAGGCCACCATGGTGACGCTCAAGATCTTCCGCTTCAACCCGGAGAATCCCGACGCCCAGGGCTTCGAGAGCTTCCGCGTCCCGGCGCTGCCGACCGACCGCCTGCTCAACCTGCTCCTGTACGTGAAGGGCTACCTGGACGGGACGCTCACGTTCCGTCGTAGTTGCGCCCACGGCGTGTGCGGGTCGGACGCGATGCGGATCAACGGCGTCAACCGTCTCGCCTGCAAGCTGCTGATGAAGGACATGCTCCCGAAGGACAAGTCCAAGGAGATCACGATCACCATCGAGCCGATCCGCGGCCTGCCGGTGGAGAAGGATCTCGTGGTCGACATGGAACCGTTCTTCGACGCGTTCCGCGCGATCAAGCCGTTCCTGATCACCTCGGGCAACGAGCCGACCCGCGAACGCATCCAGAGCCAGGCCGACCGCGCCCGGTTCGACGACACCACCAAGTGCATCCTGTGCGCCTGCTGTACGACGAGCTGCCCGGTCTTCTGGACCGAGGGTTCGTACTTCGGTCCCGCCGCGATCGTCAACGCGCACCGGTTCATCTTCGACAGCCGCGACGAGGGGGCCGTCGAGCGACTCGACATCCTCAACGACGTCGACGGCGTGTGGCGTTGCCGCACCACGTTCAACTGCACCGACGCGTGCCCGCGTGGCATTCAGGTCACCCAGGCGATCTCGGAGGTCAAGCGCGCACTCATGTTCTCGCGCTAGCCGATTCGAACTTTCTCTGCAGCCCGGCAACGGCCCGCACCCTCAGGGGTGCGGGCCGTCGTCGTCGGTCCCGGGGTCCCGACGGAAGATGCCGGCGACGATCGATTCCGCGCTCCGCGCCTCCTCCTCGGGTTCGGCGGGCCAGAGCAGCAGGGCGAGAACGGAACGGATGAGGAACCGTGCATCCGCCGGACCATCGGGATCGACGCCGACCAGATCGGCGGCCACCGCGTGCACCGCGGGAGACGACAGGACGGTCGGCGTCGCGTCGATGAGGTTGTCGGGCCGGAGGAACTGCCGGATGACCCGGTCGCCGCGTAGTGCGCGCAGGGTCTCGATGATCGCCGTCCGGGCGCGATCGGGCCCGGTGAGATCCGCGACGGTCGCACGGATGGCGGCGAGCACCGGTGCCGACGTGGTGGCCAGCACGGACTCGATCAGTGCGGCCCGACCGCCGGCATGGCGGTAGATCGTCGCCCTCGAACAGTGCGCCCGACGACCGAGCTCGTCGAGGTCGAACCCGTCGAGGCCACGGCGTGCGATCAGGGCCGCCGCGTGCGCGATCAGACGCTCGCGTGCAGCATCGTGCCGGTCTCCGTCGACCAGCCAGTCCCGGGCCATCGCTCCCCCGTTCTCATGGTGAGACGAACCATCTTGTCGATGAAGGACGTTCCAGCTGTTCACGAGGCTAGCCTGAGACACCGGATGGTGTCGTGACTTCTCACCGATCTCGACTTCGGGGATATGCGTGCATCGACGGCCCGGGGTCGCCCACGCTGGACTCCATGGACACCACCGCCGACCCCACGACCTTCTACTCGCGTCTGCACACCGGTTCGCCCGTGCAGCGGATCGGGGAGTCATCGTTCTTCGCCGTCGGCTCCTGGGACCTGATCGCCGACGCGGTCCGACGCCCCGAGGACTTCTCGTCGAACCTGACCGCCACGATGGTGTGGCACGGCGACGGCACGGTCTCGGAGTTCCCGGTCGCCGGCCTGGGCGACGCGATGCACGTCCTGGCCACCGCCGACGGGGCCCGGCACCGCGATCATCGGAAGCTCGCCATGCGGTCGGTGTCTCCGGCACGCATCCGCGAGCTCGAACCGACCATTCGTCGATGCATCACGGAGGCATGGGCCGACGATCTCCGTGGTGGCCGGATCGACTGGGTGAGCGCTGTCGCGCAACGGATTCCGATGGAGGTCGCCACCGCGGTGATCGGATTGCCGGTGGCCGACCGTGCCACGCTGACCCGGTGGGCGATCGCCACGAACGTCCTGATCGACGGCGTCATCACGCCGGACCAGCTGACGACGGCAACCGCGGCGGTCGGTGAGCTGACGGCTTATCTGTCGGCGGCGATGAGCAACGCAGACACCGGCACCGGCGCCGGAAGCGGAGCGAGCGGGCCGAATGACACCGGCGCCGGGAGCGAAGCGAGCGGACCGACCGCGCTGGTCGAGGTGGCACGCCGCGTCGCCGAGGGCAGTCTCGATCACGAGACCGCGGTGATGATCCTGTTCCAGCTGGTCGCCGCCGGGGCCGAGTCGACCACGAGCCTGCTCAACAGTGTCGTCTGGCTGTTGGACCGCCATCCCGACGTCGTCGAACGGTTACGCAGCGACCCCGGGCTCATCCCGGTGTTCGTGGAGGAGGCCCTTCGGCTCGAGACCCCGTTTCGTGGGCATTTCCGGCATGTGGTCGCCGACACCACGCTGGGCGACACCGCCTTGCCGGCGGGGTCACATGTGTTCCTCATGTGGGGTGCCGCCAATCGGGATCCCGCGCATTTCGACGATCCCGGCGCGATCGATCTCGATCCGGCGGCCCGGAGGTCGCACCTGGCGTTCGGCAAGGGCCTGCACCTGTGTGTCGGAGCGACACTGGCACGCTTACAGGCGCGCCTCGCGGTCGAGCATCTGCTGCGCTCCGCGACTGCCTTCCGGGTCGATCTGACGCAGACGGCGTGGGAGCCCGGGGTTCTCGTCCGTCGTTTCACCACGCTGCCGCTGACGATCAGCTGACAGGGAGACCTCGCCTTCGCTGCCACTCGGCAGCCCGATGGAACCGATATGCCGTCCGATGCGTCGAAGGAAGACCGAGGAACCCGGCCCGTCGCCGGACCGGTGATCGCCCATCGAACGGAGTACTTCATGGCCCGCGCCCTTCTGTTCCGGCTGCTGCTGACACTCGCGGTGAGTGCGCTCGCGTGCCTCCTGGTGTTCGCACCGGCCGCGGCAGCACCCACCACCGACACGCAACGCATCACGATCACGCTGATCTCCGACCACGAGCACAACGGCGCCGCAGCGTGGACGGACGCAGACGGAAGACTCCGCACACAGTCCGAAGTGCCGCTGTCGCAACGAGATCCAGACGGCAAGTTCAAGGCGTCGTTGGTGTACACGCGGGCCACGGGCGAGGCGCCGGTCGACGCGCTGTTCCAGTCCGGCGGACGGTTCGCCCGGTGTGAGATCACGGTCGACGGTGAACGGGTCGCCGACCACACCGCGCACGGGTCCCGTCCGACGAGTTCATGTCATTCCGGTTGACGCAGCCCGGCGTGGGTTCCGACCCCGCGTCGGCGAGAGGAATCGCCACCGAGACCGTACTCTTGCACTCGTCATGAGCACCAGAACACAGCCGGCCGAGCGCCCGCGGGAGCGGTTGCGGGTCTTGGAGATCCGGCACGCGGAGTCCGAACCACCCGGCGCCTACGGACCCGCCCTGCACGCGATCACCGAGACGACCACCCTGCGGATCTGGCGCGAACCCGCGACCGTCGATCCCGCGGATTTCGACGCCATCCTCGTTCTCGGCGGAGCGATGGGAGTCGGTGACGCGGACCGCATCCCGTGGATCGCCGACGAGATCGACCTGCTCCGCCGAGCCCGTGAACGCGGTGTGCCCATCTGGGGTGTCTGTCTGGGCGCGCAGATGCTGGCAGCGGCTCTCGGTGGCAAGGTGCACACGAGCGACACACCGGAACTCGGTGTACGCCGGGTGCGTCTCAACGAGGCAGGGATGGCCGACCCGGTGTGGGGCGGGGCGGTCACCGCACCCGCACCACGCGACATCGACACCGTCCAGTGGCATTTCGACACGTTCACCCTGCCACCCGGGGCCACCCTGCTCGCGTACTCCGACGCCTGCGTCAATCAGTTGTTCCGCGTGGACAACTGCTACGGAGTGCAGTTCCACCTCGAAGCCGGCGGCGATCTCGTCAGGGGATGGCTGTCACACCCGGAATCACGGTCCGCGGTGGCCGAGGTCCTGGGTGAGTCGGCCACCGACCGCTTCCCGATCGACGCCGCGGCCGCGGAGAAAGTGACCGTGCCGACGGCGGAAGCGGTGATGCGGCGCTGGTTGCAGGATGTCGTCGGCAGCGCACGGCCCCGCTGGTAACGTGCGGCCGATGACCCCGACGTGGACTCGTCGTACCGCGTGCGCGCTCGTCGCCGTACTGACCGTCGGAGTGCTCGGCCTCGTCTTCCGCGCAGCGCCGGCCGTGGCCGTCCCGCTGCCGACCGTACCGCCTCCGGCGATCACCACGCCGGTCACCGATCACTGCCCGCACAAAGTCGCCACGCCTCCGGCCGTCGACGAATCCGAGGTCGTCGCACCGGGTTCGACGACCCCCGCTCCCCTTCCGGTTCCCTCTCCCGCCGTCGGGGGTGCCGATCTCGCCGGTTGCGGGGTCGTCGCCGATCCGTCGGCGGGTCCCGTTCCGCCACGGCTGACCTCCGCGGGTTGGTTGATCGCCGATCTCGAGTCCGGACAGGTCATCGCCGCCAAGGATCCCCACGGCCGTTACCGGCCCGCGTCGACGATCAAGGTGCTGCTCGCACTCGTCGTCCTCGACGAACTCGACCTCGCGGCGCCGATCGTGCCCACCGTCGAGGACTGGAGCACCGAAGGCGACTCATGCGGCATGGGGCCCGGTGGTGTCTACACCGTTCGCGACGTGCTCACCGGACTGTTGTTGGTGTCCGGCAACGACTGCGCGCATGCGCTCGCGCGTCAGCTCGGGGGCGTCGACGCGACACTCGAGAAGATGAATGACCGGGCCGCGCACCTGGGCGCGACGGACACGCGTGCTGCCAGCCCGTCCGGACTGGACGCCGCCGGGATGTCCTCCTCGCCCTACGATCTGGCGCTGCTGTTCCGGGCCGCGATGACCGAGCCGACCTTTCGCGAGATCATCGCGATGCCCACGTTCCGCTTCCCGGGCTACCCGCGGCGTCCAGATGTGCCCGGCGACAAGGATCATCCGCCCTACGACATGTACAGCACCAACCGCCTCCTCGTCGATGGGTATCCAGGAATGCTCGGCGGCAAGACCGGTTACACCGACGACGCACGGAAGACGTTCGTGGGTGCCGCCGAACGCGACGGCCGGACGGTGATCATCGTGCAGATGTTCGGCCTGTCCGTCGACGGGGATCCGTACTGGGACCAGGCGAAGGCGATGTTCGACTACGGATTCCGAACCGACCCCGCCATCTCGGTGGGCCGCCTCGTCGAGCCGTCGGCCGCGTCCGGACCGTCCTCGACACCAGCGCCGACGCAGACCGAGAACCGCGCCGTCGCAACAGGTTCCGACCAGGCGTCGTCGACCTCGGTCCAGATCCTCATCGGGCTCGTGGCCGCACTCGCGGCGGTCATCCTCCTGCTCATCGGGTTGAAGCTCTCCGGACGCCGCTGATCAGACGACCAGCGCCGGAGGTCAACGCCGCCGAAGGGCTCCGATCAGCGCGGCCGCGACTGCGCCCAGTCCGACGGCGGCCGCGAGGGCGCCGGGCCGGGGCGCCGGGCTCACCTCGACCGTCGGCGAGATCTGGACCGGCCGGTGCAGTTCCGCGTCCGGCTCTTCCACGACCTGGTACTTGCTGTTGATGGGGTCGGTCGCGCACCACGCGGTGGCATACAGCACGATCCGCGACGCGAGGTACGCGAAGACGAACACACCGAAGATCGGACCGAACGCCACCCCGGCCGGCGAGCCCAGGACCGATTGGAGATACAGCCCGCCAAGGGATTTCATCAGCTCGAACGCGATCGCGATGACCAGTCCGGCCTTCATGGCGTGCGTCATGGGCAGCGGCACCAGCGGTAGCCGCGCCAGCACGAAGGTGAAGAGCAGCCAGCTGGCGAACACCGACACGACGATGGCGACGGCCCGCACCACGACCGGGGCCCATGACGCGTCGTCGAGGCCCACCCAGGACAGCATCGTGGTGGTGAGCCCGCTGTTGCCCAGCGTCGTCAGCGCCATCGTCACGGCGAAGGCCATGCCCAGCAATGCGAACGTGAGGAGATCCCACACCTTCGACAGCACGGGGTTGCGGTCGACGCGGCCCCCGTACATCTCGGTGAAGGCGACCCGGACGCCGGAGATCCACCCGATCCCGGTGAAGGCGGCACCGATCAGACCGACGATCCCGACCGCGGCGCGGGAGGAGATCGCCGAATCGATGACCTCACTGAGCTGCTCGCCCATCTTGCCGGGCGCGGCGTCGACCACCGCCTGTTGCAGGTCCTCGAGCAGCTGTGGTTGATTCGCCAACACGAACGCGGCGACCGAGAACACCACCATGATGATCGGGACGAGCGCGAGGATGCCGTTGAAGCTGATGGCCGCCGCATACACGTTTCCGCGCCGGTCGTTGTAGCGTTCGACGGTCTGCACCAGGTGCTCGACGGCGGGCCACTTCTCCCGCGCCGCGGCGAAGGCCGACTTGCCCTTGTCGACGGTCGACATCCCTTTGTCCACAGCTGATTTCGCCGTGTCCACCGGTGATCTCGCCGAGTCTCGCGCGGAGGTCATGGATGGCCTTCCTGGTCGGATCGCGGGACGGCGTCCGGCGGATGCGGTCTCACCGGCCAGGCGCCAGGAACCCCACCTTGTCATAGACCGACGCCAGCGTCTCGGAGGCGATGGCACGCGCGCGGGCCGCGCCCCGAGCCAGGATGGCGTCGAGTTCGGCCGGGTCGGACAGATACTCCTCGACCCGCCCGCGCAGCGGGGTGACGAACTCGGTCAGCACCTCCGCGGTGTCGACCTTCAGGTCGCCGTATCCCTTGCCCTCGTATTTGGCGACCAGATCGTCGACGCCGACACCGGACAGGGCCGACTGGATGGTCAGCAGGTTGGAGACACCGGGCTTCTCGACGACATCGAACCGGATCTCCGATCCGGTGTCGGTGACAGCCGACCGGATCTTCTTCGCCGAACGTTTCGGATCGTCGAGCAGGTTGATCAGACCCTTGTCGGTCTCGGCGGATTTGCTCATCTTGGCCGTCGGGTTCTGCAGGTCGTAGATCTTGGCGAACTCGGCGACGATGTGCGCCTGGGGCACCTTCAGCACCTTGCCGAACCGGGAGTTGAATCGCTGGGCCAGGTCTCGGGTGAGTTCGAGATGCTGCCGTTGGTCCTCCCCGACCGGAACCCGATCGACCTGAAAGGCGAGGATGTCCGCGGCCATCAGGATGGGGTAGGTGAACAGGCCGACGCCCGCCGCGTCGACGCCCTGCTTGGCCGACTTGTCCTTGAACTGGGTCATCCGGCTGGCCTCGCCGAAACCGGTGATGCACGACAGGACCCACGTCAGCTGGGCGATCTCGGGGATGTGGGACTGCACATAGATCGTCGACCGCTCGGGGTCCACACCGACGGCAAGCAATTGCGCGACGCTCAGGCGGGTGCGTTCGGCGAGGACCTTCGGGTCGAACGGCACCGTGAGTGCGTGCATGTCCGGGATGAAGTAGAAGGCCTCGAAGTCGTCCTGCAACGCCACCCACTGCCGGACCGCACCGAGATAGTTCCCGAGGTGGAAGGAGTCACTCGTCGGCTGGATACCGGACAGCACACGCGGACGGGTCGGCATCGACTCGGCCGTGGGGTCTCCGTTGCGCTCTACGTCGCTGGTCATGACGCCCAGTTTGTCAGACCCGGTCACTCATACCGCACGGTGACCGGGGCGTGGTCGGACCAGCGGAGGTCGTAGGCGGCGGCACGTTCCACCTCGGCCTTGGTCGCCCGGCCGGCCAGCATCTTGTTGGTGAGCTGATAGTCGATTCGCCATCCCGAATCGTTGTCGAAGGCCTTACCGCGCCACGACCACCACGAGTAGGGCCCGGCGTCGTCGGGGAAGAGTTCGCGCGTGACGTCGCGCCACCCGGCGGCGAGCAGGTCGGCCACCCAGGCCCGTTCGTGCGGTAGGAAGCCGGGGCTCTTGAGATTGCCCTTCCAGTTCTTGATGTCGGCTTCGGCGGGCGCGATGTTCCAGTCGCCACCCACGACGACGTGGCGGCGTCGACGGACCAACCGATCCAGGTACGCGCCGAACTCGCGCATGAAACGGACCTTCTCGTCGTGCTTGGCGATGTCCTTCTCGGCGTCGGAGAGCGCGGCACCCTTGGGCAGGTACAGGCTTCCCGCGGTCAGCGGTCCCAGGTCGGTGTCGACGTCGACTTCGAGATAGCGGCCGAGGTCGTCGAACTCCGCGCTCCCGAATCCGACGCGCACCGCCGACGGCGCGCTACGTGTCAGCACACCGACGCCCGCGTGGCCCTTCACCGAGGACTCGCTCATCGTCAGATGCCATCCGGTGTCGAGCACCGGCGCCAGCGCGTCGCGGGCGAGTTCCTCGCTCGCGCGGACCTCCTGCAGCAGGACCACATCCGGTCCAGATGTGTCGAGCCAGGGCAGCAGGCCGCGGGTTGGCCTCCGACCGATGTTTGACCGCTGCGCGGATTCCGTTGACGTTCACCGTGGAGATCGTGAGTGGCACGGGGCCACATGCTACGGCGGCTGTCCGACAGCCCATTGGCCGTGATCGCGCCACTCGAACGACGTCAAAAAAAGGTAAGGCAACCCTTGTGCGGACACCCTAAGATATGTAAGCATTGCCTAATCCAGGCACGAAGGTGAGTTTCCGAGATGTTCGTTTGCATATGCCGCGCCGTCACCGTGGACGAGGTCCATGCGCACTGCGATGCGGGCGCGTACACGGTCGACGCGATCAGCGACCGCTGCGGCGCGGGCGAAGGCTGCGGGACCTGCCTGGACGAACTGCACACCATCCTGAGCGAAAGGGCGTCAACCGCGACGACCGCTGCATGACCTGACCTCCGAGCCGACGAACCTCGCGCGAGACGACGCGCGGGGGGTTTTGTCGTGTTACGGTTCGACCGGACACACACGGGAAATGGGAGGCAGACAGATGCGTGGCGACCCCGAGGTCATCGACCTGCTCAACGAACAGCTCACGAGTGAGCTGACCGCGATCAACCAGTACTTCCTGCACGCGAAGATGCAGCAGAGCTGGGGTCTCACCGAGATCGCCGCGAAGACACGGGCCGAGTCGATCGAGGAGATGACTCACGCCGAGGTCCTGACCGATCGCATCCTGTTCCTCGACGCCCTGCCCAACTATCAGCGCCTGCTGCCGCTGCGTATTGGGCAGTCGATCCGGGAGCAGTTCGAGTCGGACATGTCGATCGAGGTCGAGGTGGTGGAACGACTCCGCCCCGGAATTGCGATGTGCCGGTCCAAGGGCGATATCACCAGCGCCAACCTCTTGGAGCAGATCCTCGCCGACGAAGAGGAACACATCGACTATCTCGAGACGCAACTCGAGCTGATCAACAAGCTCGGCGAGCCGCTCTACCTGTCGAAGACGATCGCCACACCGCCCACGAACGGCTGAACGCACCGACTCGACGACACGAGGGCCGACCGGACTTATCCGGTCGGCCCTCGTCGTTGGTAGGACGGCCGCGCTCGTTCAGGACCCGACGGGCTGATGCCGCGCCTGGCGCCGCGCGGTCGCGAGGGCCACGACGGTGACCGCGATACCCGCCACCGCGAGCATCACCCCGACCACCGACGGCGCCAGGTATCCGTAGCCGGCACTGACCACCACGCCACCGAGCAGCGCTCCGGCCGCGTTGGCGATGTTGAGCGCGGAATGGTTCAGGGCCGCGGCCAGGGTCTGCGCATCGGCCGCCACATCCATCAGCCTGGTCTGCAGCGCGGGTAGCATCATCGATCCCGTGAGCGCCACGAGGTAGGTGAGGATCAATGCTGCCCAAGCATTCTCGGCCAGCACCGCAAAAGCGCCGAGGGAGAGCGCGGTGGCGGTGAGTCCGCCGAGGATCGCCACCGCCACGCTGCGGTCGGCGACATAACCGCCGACGAAGTTGCCGGTCACCATTCCCAGTCCGTACAGCATCAGGGCGAACGGCACGACCGACACCGACAACCCGGTGTCGGTGGTCAGCGCGGAGTTGAGATACGTGTAGAACGCGAACATCCCACCGAACCCGACGGTTCCGATGACCAGTGTGAACCAGACCTGGGACCGCTTGAGTGCACCGAGCTCGGTGAGCGGGTCGGTGGTCTTCATTCCGGTGAGCGTGGGAAGCACCCGGATCAGCGCGACGACGGTGGCGATTCCGATCACGACCACGATCGCGAACGCGGACCGCCAGCCGAACGTCTCGCCGAGCCAGGCGGCCGCCGGTACGCCGAGGACGTTCGCGACGGACAGACCGAGCATCACCTGTCCCACGGCCTTGCCACGGTTGCGCGGGCCGGCCAGATGAGCGGCGACCAGAGCCGCGACCCCGAAGTAGGCGCCATGCGGGAGGCCGGCGACGAACCTCGCCACCAGGAGCAGACCGTAATCCGGCGCGAGGACGGTCGCGAGGTTGCCGACCGTGAACGCCACCATCAAGCCGATCAGAAGCGTCCGACGGGACATCCGCGCGGTGAGCGCCGCGATCAGCGGCGCACCCACCACCACACCCATCGCGTAGGCCGAGATGACATGTCCGGCAGTCGGTTCCGAGACACCGAGCGATCCGGCGATGTTGGGCAGGAGGCCCATGGCGACGAACTCGGTCGTCCCGATCCCGAATCCACCCAGCGCAAGGGCGAGGATCGTCCACCGACGGACCCGGCGGGGCACCTCGGCCGATTCGGCCCGTGCGGGGCTGCGGACTTCCCCGGCGGTGGACGGACCCGTCAGTGAAGGGTCGGCCGGGGCTTCGGTCGTCGAGAGAGCATCAGGCACGGTTGATGCCAACCCGCGCCCGTCAGCGCTGATTCCTCAGCCGGTGGTGAGTTCATTCACAAGCGCAGTGTCCTGAGCATCGCGCGGGGTGTCAGTCGCCGGCTTCGGAGCCCCCATCGCTGTCGGGCTCGGACGGGTCTGGGGAGGGCCCGTCCGGGTCCGAAGCCGTGTCGGACGAGCCGGCCCTCTCGCCGTCCTCTCCCCCGTGACCGTCGGTTCCAGACGTCTCGACATCGCTTCCCGAGGGATCGGTGACGGCCGGCGAGTCGTCGTCTCGAGGCGGGGCAGGCGCGGGGTCCGCGTCGGGCGTATCGGTCTCGGCATCGTCGCCCGTGTCGGCACCCGAGGACGTGTCGGTCGTGTCGCCCACCGGGGGCTGCTCGGCCGGTGACGGGTCGGTGGCATCCGGTTCGGCAGCCCGGGCCGCCGACGGCTCGGACGAGGGGCCGGACCCGCCCACTTCTTCAGCGCGGACCGGTCCCACGGACTCGTCGGGTACGGCCGCCAGTCGCGCGAACGTGGACGATCGCAGGTGCGACGTGTCCGCCGCGAGAATCGTGACGGCGCCGCCCTCCGACGCCACCGGCCCGATGATCGCGCCCGTCCAGTACCGGACGAAATTGACCGGCAGCAGGACGATGCTGCGGAGACTGGCGGCCAACGCTCGCGCGCCGCCGACGAACTGCGCCGGCGACAGCGTCAGGATCCCCTCCAGGATGTCCTCGAAGACGAACAGGTCCGGCAGATACGCGCCGTATCCGAGTTTCGGCAACGGTGGCAACAGGTCCTGCACGAGCCGGACCACCGGCTGCAGGTTCGCGAGTTCGATGCCGTACGGCAGGTCGATCGTCGGACGCCCGGACAGGAAGTCGCCGATCGTACCCCGGTATCCGAGGTCGCGAGCCCAGTCCTGGATCAGTTCAGCGAAGGCGGAGTCCGCTGCGACGATGCAGACGGCAGTCTCCGGATCGCACTCGACCGCCCGCCCGTCGTTCCAGGCGGGCTCCTTCGGGTCCCGGTACATCTGGAACGGATACCGGCTGTGCTTCGTGAAGTAGCCGAGCAGACCGTCGATCGCGCCGATCGGGTCGTGGATCGGGTCGGGCAGGTCGCAAATGGGATCACCGTCGATACAGACCGACACCACCTCGCCTTCGAGCTCACCGAACCCGCTGTCGGTCTCTGATTTCCCCCGCGGGCCGGACATCGTCAGACCGGGGATGATGCCGATCAGCGAGAGCTCGATCCCGCGGCCGGTCTTGTCTCCCGCCCGACGGGGGTCGGAGTACAGCTCGCCGGAGATCCCGCCCGGCTCGATGGTGACGAGAATTGGTTCGCCGTTCTCGTCGAGCATGACCTCGCCGTTCTCGTCGGTCGCGACCATCTGTTCGGCGCGCCCGTTACCGATGTCGGCGAGCACGTCGCCGGCGACCCGGGCGCCCTGTGAATAGCCGGCGACGACTATGTCCGACTCGACGCCGCATCGCGCCTGGTAGCCGGCGATCGCCGACGCCGTCGCACTTCTCCCCTGCGTCGTGCTGTCGTCGTATCCCGCGGCGCCGAGTGGCCACAGCGTGGTCGGATAGTCGACGTAGATGACATCCTTCGGCGTTGCCAGGTAGTCACTGTCAGGGTCGTCCACGATGACCACGTCACCGTCCACCACCGTCGGCATCTTTCCGGTGTAGCGCTGTGTGACGCCGACGAGATGCGCACTCTCCGGGTCATTCGTTCCGGCGACGATGATGACCGCGCCGGTGTCGCTGCATTCGGCGGCCCCCGCCGGGGCGACACCGGACAGGCAGAGCGCGCCCGCCACCGCAAATGCGGTGAGGCCGGCGACCGTGAACGAGGCCCGTCGGGTCCGGAGATGAGCCATCACGGCCATGAGCGCTCCTGTGCGAACCCGGACCACCTGAGCGGAGCATTCCGGTGCAGCCGGGGCTGTCCCGAACTCTAGATCCGCGATCGCGGAACCGACAGCACGCTGAGCGTCGCTAACTATCTTGACCAGCGGTTTCGTATCTGACCACACCCGATTTCACTCGGTCGGAGGACAGCCACCGGCACCCTTCCGGTGCACTTCTCAAGGGTTGGGCGCGGCGTGACCGGGACGGTTCTCGGGCGCTCACATCCGTGTTATATCCTTGTCGCCAGGTCATGAGTATCAGTGCGAAGCCCCGGCTGGCTGATCGGCAACCCTCCTTCCGCGGTGGGGTGCTCCGGGTGATGACCGGGTTGCGGGATCGCAGTGGCGATCCCCGGCAAGCGCGGGTCCGAAGGTCGGACCCCAACAGGGTCGAGTTGGCCCTGCCGACCGTAGAAAGTGATGAATCGCCATGTCTGATGTCCCTGACGGCACCCTCGACAGCAACGATCCCAGCGAGAACTGGAGCTTCGAGACGAAGCAGATCCACGTCGGGCAGTCCGCGGACGCGGTGACCAACGCCCGTGCGCTGCCGATCTACCAGACGACGTCGTATGTCTTCAACGACACCCAGCACGCGGCCAATCTCTTCGGTCTCGCCGAACCGGGCAACATCTACACGCGCATCATGAATCCCACGCAGGATGCCGTCGAGCAGCGGATCGCCGCGCTCGAGGGCGGCGTCGCCGCGCTGCTCGTCGCGTCGGGACAGGCCGCCGAGACCTACGCGATCCTCAACGCCGTCGAGACCGGCGGGCACGTGGTGTCCAGCCCCCGCCTCTACGGCGGCACGTACAACCTCTTCCACTACACACTGCCCAAGCTCGGGGTCGAGGTGAGCTTCGTCGAGGACCCCGAGGACCCGGCGTCGTGGCAGGCCGCCGTCAAGGACAACACCCGCGCGTTCTTCGGTGAGTCGATCTCCAACCCCAACAACGAGATCCTCGACATCTCGGGGATCGCGGAGGTCGCGCACCGCAACGGCGTACCCCTCATCATCGACAACACCGTCGCCACCCCGTACCTGATCAGCCCGCTGGCCCACGGCGCCGACATCGTCGTGCACTCGGCGACGAAGTACATCGGCGGTCACGGCACCGCGATCGGCGGCGTCATCGTCGACGGCGGCACGTTCGACTGGCGGGTCCAGCGCGACGGGAAGGATCTGTTCCCCGGTTTCACCACGCCGGACCCGAGCTACCACGGTGCCGTCTTCGCCGACCTGGGCGCGCCCGCGTTCGCACTCAAGGCACGTGTGCAGTGGTTGCGTGACACCGGCGCGGCGATCTCCCCGTTCAACGCGTTCCTGTTGGCACAGGGCCTGGAGACGCTGAGTCTGCGCATCGAGCGCCACGTCGCCAACGCGCAGAAGGTCGCTGCCTTCCTCGAGGCACACCCGCAGGTCGAGTCCGTGGCGTACGCGGGCCTGGAGTCCTCGCCCTGGTACAAGCGCGGTCAGGAACTGGCCCCGAAGGGTCAGGGTGCGATCATCGCCTTCGAGATCCAGGGCGGAGTGGACGCCGGCAAGAAGTTCGTGGACGCGCTCAGCCTGCACAGCCACGTCGCCAACATCGGCGATGTGCGGTCGCTGGTCATCCACCCCGCCTCGACCACCCACAGCCAGCTCACCCCCGAGGAGCAGCTCGCCGCGGGCGTGGCCCCGGGACTGGTCCGGCTCGCCGTGGGCATCGAGGGAATCGACGACATCTTGGCCGATCTCGAACAGGGATTCGCGGCGGCCAAGTGAAACAGGTGAGGCAGCTTTGTCGGTGAGTATCGACCTGAATGCGACAGCATCTGATCAGCCCGACTGGGAGACCCTCCCGGACGGGGAACTCGTCGGCATCCCCATCGGCTCGTTGCCTCTCGACAGCGGAGCACGGATCGACGACGTCACCCTGGCGTTCCAGCGCTGGGGGACGTTGTCGCCGTCCCGCGACAACGTCATCCTCACGCTCCACGCACTGACCGGCGACTCGCACGTCACCGGACCCGCCGACGCCGACCACGACTCGGCCGGATGGTGGGACGGGCTGATCGGCCCGGGACAGGCCATCGACACCGACGAATGGTGCGTCATCTCCGCCAACGTCCTGGGCGGATGCAAGGGCTCTACGGGTCCGGGCTCCATCGCCCCCGACGGTCGGCCCTGGGGCTCACGCTTCCCGCAGATCACCGTGCTCGACCAGGTCCGCGCCGAGGTGGCACTGCTGGACCGCCTCGGAATCCGCAGCGTCGGTGCGGTTCTCGGCGGTTCGATGGGCGGCGCCCGCGCGCTCGAGTGGGCCATCGAGTACCCCGACCGCGTCCGCAGCGCCCTCGTGCTCGCCGTCGGCGCCCGCGCGACCGCGGATCAGATCGGTATCCAGTCCGCACAGATCGCCGCGATCAAGGCCGACCCGGACTGGTGCGGCGGCGACTACCACGGCACCGGCCGGATTCCGTTGCAGGGCATGGGGATCGCGCGTCGGATCGCCCATCTCATGTACCGCAGCGAGCCGGAGCTCGACTCCCGCTTCGGCAACGACGCCCAGGGCGACGAGAATCCCCTGACCGGCGGGCGCTACGCGGTGCAGAGCTATCTCGACCACCAGGCGTCGAAGCTGATGTCCCGCTTCGACCCGGCCAGCTACGTCGTCCTCACCGAGGTCCTCAACCACCACGACGTCGGCCGTGGTCGCGGCGGAGTCGCCAAGGCGCTCAACAATTGCCGCGTTCCGGTGATCGTCGGGGGGATCGACTCCGATCGTCTCTACCCGATCCGGCTACAGGTCGAACTCGCCGACGAACTGGGCAACTGCGTCGGCGGACTCCAGGTCGTCAACTCCGAGACCGGCCACGACGGATTCCTGACCGAATTCGATGCCATCAGCGATCTACTCAAGCGCACGGTCGAACTCGCGCGTCGCGACGCCTGACGGACCTGTCGGCGGCGTCCCGTCAGCGCGGCGCCGGCACCGACGGGACCGGGCTGCCGGACCGAGGTACCGGGGTCACCGGTGAGCCCGACTCCCCGTCAACGGATTTCCCCGGTTCGGGTACACCCGGAATCTCAGTCGACCCGGTGGCGCGGGTGCTGCTCGGCCGCGGCGGGCCGCTGGGCGCGGAGCGCAACGTCGACGTCGAGTACGTGGGCGGCGGCGGAGTGGGCGCCACACTCGGCGGACGCATACCCGGGGGCAGCAGGTCCGGCGGGATCGTCGGTGTCGAACCGGGCGGGAAGGTCAGGTCCGGCCACGGGAACGGCGAGAGAGTGCGGGTGCTGGTACTCGTGGACGGCCGCGTCGGCGGCAACTCCGTCGTCGCCCATGCCGGCGGGTCGTTCCAGCCGGTCTCGGGCGCGGGCCGTTGCGTCGGAACGGGAGTGACGACGGTGGGCTCGACGGGTTCGGCCGGGATTCGGGTGATCGGCTGAGAGGTGGACCGCGGGGTGGACGGCGGCTCCTCCTCGCTGGTCGCCGCCGCGGGGGGCACACTGCTCACCGACGGCTGCGGCTCGACGGCCGGACGGTCGGCGAACGACGAGCTCACCGCGTAGATCGTCATCAACGTGGCCGCGATGACCGCCCCGGCAACCGCAATCGGGGTCGCGGAAAGCCACTCGCGCTGCGGCTTGCCACCGATGAACGCCAGACGCGCTGCGCCCGAATAACTCTGGAGGGCCAGCAAGGCTGCGCCGGTGGCCACGACCAGCTCCGGCGCCGTCGGGTTCACGACCTCGAGCTCATGCTCTGCCGCGATCGCGCGCACCGCGGGGAGGTTGGCGAGTCCGCCGATGAACACCACCGCGTCCGGTCGGACGCCGCGTGACCTGACGGCCGCGACATAGCGGGCGAACACCTCTTTCGCATCACCGATCATCGGCGCGATCGCCTGCTCGACCTGGGTCGCGGACAGCGCCACACGACCGGTGTTCGCCGAGACCGCGACGACCGACTCGGCGGCCGCGACGCCGCCGTAGGCGATCTCCTCTTTCGCGGTCCGGCACGCGCTGCGCAACTCGCTGCGCTCCGCCCGCGTCCGAGTGGCGTCGCCCAGGACGGGATTGTCGGCGGTCAGCTGGTCGACGATGGACCGGTCGAGACGACGACCGCTCAACACGGTCGAGTGCTCGGCGTCGCCGATGCGACCCTCGCGGGGATCGACGGTGTAGAGCGACATGCCGGTGTCGCCGCAGTCGACGACAACGGCCGCGGAGAAACGGTCGATCTCCCCGGTGTCGGTCAGGTAGGCCAGCACGGCCTCGTCTTCGCCGGCGAGACGGACCTGACGCCGGGGTCCGCTGCCCCGTGAACGCAACTGCCGACGCTGGCTCCCCGTGCGTGCGGCGACCCCGATCGGGCCCACTCGCGTCCCGGTCTCGCGGGCGGCGCTGAGCATCACGTCGATCCCGGCGTTGACCCGGCCGGCAGAGTCGAGGCCGTCGGTGGGATCCACGTCGATCACGCGGGAATCGACCACACTGCGACCGAGATCGTCACGCGTCAAGAGGACGTAGTGGATCATGCCAGCCCCTGCTGACACGCCCATGGACGTCACTTCATTCACGGTGCCGTCGGTTGGTGATGCGGTGATACAAACTCCAGCGGTCGGTGTGTCTGCGCAGAGCAGCGGAAAATTGCCTGGTTGAGCGCATGACTGGTTCGCCAGGTCACGCTCAGGTCTCTATTGTAATCAATCCGTGCCCAAAGAGTCGATCGACGCCGCCAGCCACAGCATCACGCCGCCGACCGTGGCCATCGCCGTCACGTCGAACGATTTGCCCCTGACCTGCAACAGACCTGCCTGCGACGACGGGATGAAGGCACGGAGTACGGCTCCGACGAGCAGAGCCGCCCCGAAGACGAAGGACCCACGCCGCCAGCGATCGAACATCACGAGCAGCGCAGCGGCCAACACACCCAGCATCACCAGCAGGTACGGGAGCTGGACGAGCACCGCCCGCAACCGGGAGGAGTCGGCGGCACGACGCCCCCGGTGTCCGGGACGGGCGTCCGCGGTGCCGGGCGACTCGGAGTGAGCGGACTCACTCTGGTGCTCCTCTCGGGTCACGCGTCGCTGCCACTCCCCGAGGCGAGCATCTGCTCAGCGCGTTCGACCACATTGACCAGCAGGAACGCCCGCGTCAGCGGACCCACACCACCGGGGTTCGGCGAGACGTGGCCCGCGACCTCCCAGACATCGGGATGAACGTCGCCGGCGAGACGACCCTCGTCAGTACGGCTGACGCCCACGTCGACCACCGCGGCGCCGGGCTTCACCATGTCCGCGGTGATGAGGTGCGGCACGCCTGCGGCGGCGATCACGATGTCGGCGCGCTCGATCTCCGACGCCAGGTCGGTGGTACCGGTATGGCACAGGGTGACCGTCGCGTTCTCGCTCCGGCGGGTCAGGAGCAGCCCGATGGGCCGGCCGATGGTGACCCCGCGCCCGACCACCGTGACCCGGGCGCCGGCCAGCGGGACGTCGTAGCGTCGCAGGAGGTGGATGACCCCGCGCGGGGTGCAGGGCAGCGTCGACTCCTTGCCCAGCACCAACCGCCCGAGGTTGATCGGGTGGAGTCCGTCGGCGTCTTTCAGCGGGTCGATCCGCTCGAGGGCGGCATTCTCGTCGAGATGCCTGGGCAGCGGCAACTGCACGATGTAGCCCGTGCAAGCCGGATCGGCGTTGAGCTCGTCGATCGCCGCGCTGAGCTGCTCGGTGGTGGCATCGGCCGGCAGGTCCTTGCGGATGGAGGCAACGCCGATCCGGGCGCAATCGGCGTGCTTTCCCTTGACATAGGAGTGCGAACCCGGATCGTCGCCGACCAGAACGGTACCCAGACCAGGCGTGATACCCGCCAGCCTGAGCTTCTCCACCCGCTCGGCCAGATCAGCGAAGATCTCGTCGCGCGTGGTCTTGCCATCGAGTCGTATCGCGGTCACGCCGACATTCTTCCACGGCGCTACTGTCGGAACGGTGACCGTGGTGCGCAGCGACGTCGACCTCGCCCGCGCGGCGATCGCACCCCACCTCCGTCGCACGCCGACACTGCGCACGACCATCGACACCGTCGACGGGCCGGTCGAGGTGGTTCTCAAACTCGAGTACACCCAGCTCGGCGGGTGCTTCAAACCGCGCGGCAGTCTGTGGGCCACGCTGCACGCCCGTGACCAGGGGTTGCTGACCGACGCCGGCGTGCTCGTCGCCTCCGGCGGCAACGCCGCGATCGGCGCGACAGTCGCGGCGCGGATCGTCGGCGTGCCGGTCACCGTGGTGATCCCCGAGACCGCGCCGCCGGTCAAGATCGACGCGCTGCGCGCCGCGGGAGCGCGCGTCCATCTCATCGGACGGCGTTATTCGGAGGCCGCCGACGCCGCCGTCGCGCTGGCGGAGCAGACCGGCGCGCTCGCGCTGCACGCCTACGATCTTCCCGATGTCGTCGCGGGCGCCGGCACGATCGGTCTCGAGATCATCGACGACGTGCCCGGACCGCTCACCACGGTTGTCTGTGTCGGTGGTGGCGGCCTGCTGGCGGGCCTCACCGCCACACTGCGCCCGGGCGACCGCATCGTCGGCGTCGAACCACTCGGTGCGTCGTGTCTGCATCAGGCCCTCGCCGCGAGAGCTCCCGTACCCGTCGAACTCGAGAGCATCGCCGCGGACTCGCTCGGCGCCACCAGCGTCGGCGAGCTCTGTTGGAAGGCCGTCGCCGGGAACCCGGCGGTCGGCAGCGTCCTGGTGACCGACAAGCAGATCATCGCGGCGCGACGGATGCTCTGGGACACCCACCGCATCCTCGTCGAACACGGCACCGCCACCGCGGTCGCCGGTGTGATCTCGGGAGCTGTTCGGCCGCAACCCGATTCGACGCTGTGCATCGTGCTCTGCGGGGCCAACACCGCGCTCGCCGTGTGACCGGCGCGATCGCGCGCATCTGCGAAGGTCGTCACCGACTACGCTGGCACCATCATGTTCCGAATCATGTTCTACCAGCCGTGCATCCCGCCGAACACCGGCAACGCGATCCGGCTGGCCGCCAACACGGGGTGCGAACTGCACCTCATCGAACCGCTGGGGTTCTCGATGTCCGACGCGCAGGTGAAGCGCGCGGGACTCGACTACCACGAGATGGCCAATGTCACCGTGCATCCGAACCTGGTGACCGCCTGGACGACGCTGAAGCCGGAACGGGTCTTCGCGTTCACCGCCCATGCCGAGCGCTACCACACCGACGTCGACTACCAGCCGGGCGACGTGTTGCTGTTCGGCCCCGAGCCGACCGGGCTACCGGCGGAGGTCCTCGACGAACCCGAGGTGACCGACCGGGTCCGCATCCCGATGCTCGCCGGACGTCGTTCCCACAACCTCGCCAACGCCGCGAGCATCGTCGTCTACGAGGCGTGGCGTCAGCACGGTTTCGCCGGCGCGGTCTGATCAACCGACGCGGTAGCGCCTGGTGCGTGCCGTGGCACCGCCGATGAGCGCGATCTTGCTCTTCGGGACCCGGCATCGCTCTTCCTGTTTCTTCGTGAACACCGATCCGTCTCGGACCTCCCGGCGCGTCCGCCGGAGGACTACTGCCAATCCCGGGATCTGCTCCCCACCCGAAGATCCATGCGCTGCAGTCGATCTGCCACGACGGTCACAGCACCTTCGGCGTTCTGCACCCGGCCGCGGATCAGCAGAGCGGGTGCCGTCTGAGCGAGTACACGGTACCGCGCCCACAACCCGACCGAACACACCACGTTGACCATCCCGGTCTCGTCTTCGAGGTTGATGAAGGTCACCCCGGACGCGGTGGCGGGACGCTGCCGATGGGTCACCGCGCCACCGACCAACACGCGCGAACCGTCGGGCACCGACAGCAGGCGATCGGCGGCCAGCACACCCATCGCGTCGAGCCGGGGACGCAGGAACTGCGTCGGATACGACGTGGGGGTGATCCCGGTGGCCCAGGCGTCGGTGGCCGCCAGCTCGACGTCGGAGAGACCCGGAAGCGTGGGGGTCGCCTGCGCCGATTCCAGGGCCAGCTGGTCGTCGCGCACCGTCGCGGCGGCCCCGGCCTCCCACAGGGCCTGACGCCGGCTGAGGCCGAACCCGTCGAAGGCGCCGGCACCGGCGAGCCCCTCGAGTTCCTTGGTCGTCAACCGGGCGCGCCTGGAGAGATCGATGATGTCGAGGTAGGGGCCATCGGACCGACGGTCGACGATGCGCTGCGCCGCCTCCTCTCCGACGCCGCGCACCCCGTCGAGACCCAACCGGACATCGAGACCCTCGTTCTCCAGGGTGGCGTGCGCGAGTGA
Organism: Gordonia sp. ALPHA1B1; assembly: GCF_005502615.1. NCBI lineage: Bacteria > Bacillati > Actinomycetota > Actinomycetes > Mycobacteriales > Gordoniaceae > Gordonia > Gordonia sp. ALPHA1B1. The sequence continues at coordinate 31,782 of NZ_SCOC01000007.1, forward strand.
GGCATTGATGTCGGGGCGATGGACCGCGACACCGTGCCGTCGGGCGTCGGCCACCAGGGTCTGCGGTGAGTAGAAACCCATCGGTTGCGCCCGTAACAGCGCGGCGCAGAACGCCGCCGGGTGATGCAGCTTGAACCACGACGAATAGAACACCAGCGACGCGAAGCTCTGCGAATGACTCTCCGGGAAGCCGAAATTGGCGAACGCGGCCATCTTCTCGAAGATGCGGTCGGCGATGTCCCCGGTGATGCCGTGCAGGTTCTCCATGCCCTCGTAGAAACGTTGCCGCAGACGCTCCATCTTCTCCGGCGACCGTTTGGAACCCATCGCCCGGCGCAACTGGTCGGCCTCGGAGGCGTCGAATCCGGCCACGTCGACGGCCAACTGCATCAGCTGCTCCTGGAACAGCGGCACCCCCAGGGTGCGTTCGAGCGCCCTGCTCATCGACGGATGCTCGACCGTCACCGGCTCTTCCCCGTTGCGCCGTTTGATGAACGGATGCACCGAGCCGCCCTGGATGGGGCCGGGCCGAATCAGGGCCACCTCGACGACGAGATCGTAGAAGCAGCGCGGTTTCAGCCGCGGGAGGGTGGCCATCTGCGCACGGGACTCCACCTGGAACACGCCGACCGAGTCGGCGCGACAGAGCATCTCGTACACAGCGGGTTCAGCGAGGTCGAGGGTGGCGAGGTCGACGTCTATCCCCTTGTGTTCGGCGACCAGGTCGATCGCATAGTGCAGCGCGGAGAGCATGCCGAGACCCAGCATGTCGAATTTGACCAGCCCGATGGCGGCGCAGTCGTCCTTGTCCCACTGCAGCACGCTGCGGTTCTCCATCCGCGCCCACTCCGTGGGGCAGACATCGGCGATCGGCCGGTCGCAGATCACCATTCCGCCGGAGTGGATGCCCAGATGCCTTGGCATCCCGAGGATCTCACCGGCGAGTTCGGTGACGTCGGCGGGAGCGGTGTCGGGCATCTTGGCCCAGGCGTCCTGCTGGCCGGGCGCGTACCCGAGCGCCCGGGCCATGTCCCGGATCGCCGACTTCCCCCGGTAGGTGATGACGTTGGCGACCTGCGCGCTGCGCTCCCGGGTGTAGCGGCGGTAGACGTACTGGATGGCCTCCTCGCGTCGGTCGGACTCGATGTCGATGTCGATGTCGGGCGGGCCGTCGCGCTCGGGGGCCAGGAACCGTTCGAAGAGCAGCGTGTTGGCGACCGGGTCGACGTTGGTGATCCCGAGGGCGTAACAGACGGCCGAGTTGGCCGCACTCCCCCGGCCCTGGCACAGGATGTCGTTGGCCTTGCAGTAGTCGACGATGTCGGCGACCACCAGGAAGTAGCCGGGGAACGTGAGCGTCTCGATGATGGCGAGCTCGTGCTCGATCTGCCGGTAGGCCTGCGGATGTTCGGCGGGGGTGCCGTACCGGCGGCGTGCCCGGGTCATGGTGAGTTCGCGCAACCAACTCGCCTCGGTGTACCCGTCGGGGACGTCGAACGGCGGCAACTGCGGCGCGATAAGGCCCAGATGGAATGCGCAGTCCGCGGCGATGTTCACCGCGTTGTCGATGGCATCGGGATGCGCGGGCAGCAGGCGGGCCATCTCGTCACCGCTGCGCAGGTGCGCTCCGGCGACCCCGGGCATCCACCCCGAGATGGTGTCGATGTCGGTGCGGGCCCGAACGGCGGCCATCGCCATCGCCAGCCGCCGGCGTCGCGGCGCGGCGAAATGGGCGCCGGTGGTGGCGACGGTCGGCACGCCCGCACCGGCGGCGAGGCCGGCGAGCACCGCATTGCGTTCGTCGTCATCGGCCATGCCCTGCGCGGTCAGCTCGACGACGACGTTGCCGTGGCCGTAGGTCTCGATCAGTTCCCGCAGCGCCTGCTCGGCGGCCGGGATGCCGCCGCGATCGAGGGCGCGTCGCAGAGCACCCTTCCGGCACCCGGTGAGGATGAGCCAGTGCCCGCCACCGGCACCGGCCAGGGTGTCGCGGTCGTAGCGGAGCAGCCCCTTCTCCCCGGCGACCATGTGCGCGGCGGCGATGGTCCGGGACAGGCGCCGATAGCCCTCACCGTCCCGGGCGAGGACCAGCAGATGCTCTCCCGGCGGATCGTTCTGACCCGTCCGAGCGACGTCGGGCTCCAGCGACAACTCGGCGCCGAAGACGGTCGGCATCTCGAACTCGCGGGCCGCCTCGGCGAAGCGCACGATGCCGTAGAACCCGTCGTGATCGGTGACGGCCAGGGCGCGGAGACCGAGTCGTTGCGCCTCCTCGACCAGCTCTTCCGGCATCGACGCACCGTCGAGGAAGCTGTACGAACTGTGCGCGTGGAGTTCGGCGTAGGACACCGCCGAGGAGCCGCGCGCGATGTCCTCGGCCTGATAGGCGCCGCGCTTGCGCGACCACGCCGGACTGTCACCCCCGTCGCCGGGAAACGGTGCCCATTCGCTGAGATCCGGGCCGAATTCGGTGCCTGGCCGGTCGGCGTTCCCGGGCGCTCGGCCCGCGAGCACCCGCTCCATCTCCGACCATGTCGGAGGCCCTTGATCCCAGCCCACTCACAGAGTTTATCGAACATGAGTTCGATACGACAGCGGGACTGCCGCCCCCGTCGATCAGCTGTTGTTGACCCGGCCACGCTCGACGATGCCGGACCGACGGTCGGCCACCCGAGCAGGGTCGAAACCTGCCATCCACTCGACCGAGGTGTGTTGTTCTGCATCGAGTGCCGGACCGACGAGATGATCCTCGGCACGCCGATACGAGTCGAGCATCGTACGTACCGCGAGCTGGTCACTTCCGGCGATGGACACCGCGAGGTCCATCGCCGAGGCCATCAGCTGATCATGGGCCACCACCTCGGTCACCAAACCGACCCGCAGCGCCGTCTGGGCATCGACGAACTCCCCGGACAAGCTCATGCGGCGTGCGAAACCTCGGCCGACCGCTTCCGGCAATCGGGATGTCAGCCCCCAGCCCGGCAACACCCCGACCCGTGAATGGGTGTCGACGAAGCGAGCCCGTTCGGACGCGATCAGGACATCGCACGCGAGGGCGAACTCCAGACCACCGGTGGCCGCAACGCCGTTGACGGCGCCGATGATCGGCTTCGAGATGGGGCGCCACGGATGCCCGACAGGTACGTCCGCATGATCGAGCAGTCGAGCACTCTCGGTCGACGAGCCCAACTCGGCCAGGTCCAGGCCGGCACAGAATGCCGACCCCGCGCCGGTGAGGATGACGACGTCGACGTCATCGGCGTGATCCGCGTTCGCCAACTCGGTTCGGAGAGCGTCGATCAGGCCGGAACTGAGCGCATTCCGGACCTCCGGACGGTTGAGGACGAGCGTCCGCACTCTTCCGGATTGCTCGATCAACAGAGGCGGTTCGACCGGCGTGGACGTCTGATCACTACTCATGCGCTGCCTTTCGGTTCGTCGCCTGCGCGTGCCGCCGGGGTCAACCCGCCGACGGCGGACGCTCGGCGAGCCCGAGCCGCAGGTGTTCACTGTGGTAGACGGCCTCGTCGAGCAGCTGGGCCACATGACTGTCGTACAGGCTGTAACTGATCGACCGACCCGATCGCGTGCCGGTGACCAGTCCGAGATTCCGGAGCAACCGGAGCTGATGGGAGACCGCGGACTGCTCCATACCCACGGCGTCGGCGAGATCGGTGACCGAACGCGGACCGGAGCGCAACGCGGTGAGGATCAGCAATCGGCTCGGGGTCGCGAGCGCCTGCAGCGTGGTGGCGACATGCACAGCCGACTCCGGGTCGAGCCGCGCAGCCGGCCGCATCCCCTCGTCGATGCCGTGTCCCATGCAGCGAGATGCTACCGGTTGCCCTTCACATGAATATATCTTCATATGAACTGTTACTGTCAGGATCTGGTCGGCGGCAGACGGGAGACACGATGGGCGCGACGAGAGCGACCGACACGACGGGACGCGCGGCACCTGACGATGCACCGGGACAGCGAGCCGAACGCGGGAGCGTCGTCCCGCCGTCGTTGATCCGGACCGGGCTCCGCCTGCCCGAGGTGCGCCGAGCGGGTATCGCGCTGGCTCTGTTCCTCGCGGGGTGGTTGCTCCAACTCGGCAACGCGCCCGAATGGTCGTGGTGGACCGTGTTTCTCGCGTGCTACCTGAGCGGCGGGTGGGAACCGACCCGGTCCGGCCTGCAGGAACTCCGGCAGCGACGACTCGACGTCGATCTGCTGATGATCATCGCCGCCATCGCGGCCGCGTCGATCGGACAGGTCGTCGACGGCGCGCTGCTGATCGTGATCTTCGCGACCTCGGGCGCACTGGAGGTCGTCGTCACCCAGCGCACCGCCGACTCGGTGACCGCGCTGCTCGGGCTGGCCCCCGAGCGGGCCACCCGCCATGCAGCCGACGGCACGACACACGAGGTCGACTGTCGCGACCTCGACGTGGGACAACAGATCCTCGTCCGACCCGGTGAACGGATCGGCGCCGACGGAGTGGTCGTCCGCGGCCGGAGCGAGGTCGACCAGCAGGCGGTGACCGGCGAATCGGTACCCATCGTGCGCGAGGCCGGTGACGAGGTGCTCTCCGGCACCGTCAACGGCACCGGCGCCTTGATCGTCGAAGTATCACGTTCGGCGTCGGAGTCGGTGATCGCGCGCATCGCGACACTCGTCGCCGAGGCCTCCGAGACGAAGGCGCCGACCCAGCTCTTCATCGAGAAGGTCGAGCAGGCATACTCCGCCATCGTCGTGGTCGCCACACTTCTGGTGCTGGGCATCCCGATGCTGTTGTCCGACAGCGCCTTCGATGAGGCCCTGCGCCGAGCCATCGTGTTCATGATCGTGGCCTCACCCTGCGCTGTCGTCCTGTCGACGATGCCGCCGCTGCTGGCGTCGATCGCCAACGCCGGCCGCCACGGCGTCCTGGTCAAGTCCGCCGCGGTGATGGAGTCGGTCGGACGGACCTCCGTCGTCGCCTTCGACAAGACCGGCACCCTGACGGAGGGACGCCCCCAGGTCGTCGACGTGACGGCACTCGACGGGCGCGATCCGTCGGAGGTACTGGCACTCGCCGCAGCGGTCGAGCACCCCAGCGAACACCCGCTGGGTCGCGCGGTCGTGACGGCCGCGGCCGACCGCGGGCTGGATGTCGAACCGGTCGACGACTTCCGGGCACTTCCCGGGCGCGGCGTCACCGGCACGGTCGGTGGACGCCGGATCACCGTCGAGCGCACGTTCGCCGCCTCGACCGGCACCGTGGTCGGCGTGCTCGTCGACAACGTGGAGATCGGTCGGGTCGAGCTCGTCGACCGTCTCCGGGACGATGCGGCCGACGCGGTACGTCTGATCGGCGACGTCACGTCGGGTCCGGTCCTCCTGCTGACCGGCGACCGCCCGTCGGTCGCGGCCGACGTCGCCGCCCGGACCGGCATCGACGAGGTGTACGCCGACCTCCTGCCGGAAGACAAGGTCCGGGTTGTCGGCGAGGCGGGCGGGCACGTGCTGGTGGTCGGCGACGGGATCAACGACGCACCGGCGCTCATCGCAGCCGGGACCGGCGTCGCGATGGGGCGCCGTGGGGCTGATCTCGCAGTTCAGACGGCCGACGCGATCATCGTCCGCGACGATCTCACCGCGGTCGCCGCACTGATCCGGTTGTCACGCCTCGCCCGTCGCTACGTGATCGCCAACCTCTGCATCGCGGCGACCGTGATCGTCGCGCTCGTGACCTGGGACCTGATCGGAACCCTGCCTCTCCCCCTGGCCGTGGCCGGTCACGAGGGTTCCACCGTTCTGGTCGCCCTCAACGGCGCACGTCTGCTCCGGAGTTCTGCGTGGTCGGGGTCTCGGGGTGCACAGTCGGCGTAATCGGACGCACAGTCGACGGTTTCGGGCGCACAGTCGAGTTCGCGGCGCTGACGCCGTCGTCGCGCCAGGCTTCGGTGATCGCCCAGATCGCGAGACCGAGACCCAGGATGATCCCGTGCGCGATGCGCACCGGCCCCGGCGCGAAGAACTGCGGGAGGAAGAGCAGGAGCCCGATCGCGGTCAACCGGACACCCCACCGTTGCGGCGACGCAGCCCGGCCGTCGTCCCGCACGAGCCGAACCGCCACCCACCCCAGCAGCACCCATCCGGCGACAAAGGTCACGAGCGGGACCGGCGACATCCGGAAATCGTCGGGAACCGCCATCGCGGCCGGATCACCACCCGAGGTGACCCACTGACCGACGGCGTTGAGCGCGAACGTCTCCGCGCCGTAGTACGGGAGGAGCAGACAGGTCGCGAGCCAGGCGAGCAGCTCGGTCGACCGTCGTCGCGGATCGTCGGCTCCCCGGCGCAGAGCGATGGCCAGGGCGACGAATCCGATCATCGCCGCCACATGTGCGGCGACCCAGCTCGGGGAGCCGAGATGCCGGGCGCCGGCGACTCCGACCTCCGGGCCGAAACCGCGCAGCAGCGGATACAGCAGGAAGGAGAGCGCCGCGAGACCGAGTAGTGCGGACCGAGGGGGCAGTGCGAGGCGAGAAGCGGGGTCCATGAGCCAGTCCGTTTCAATTCGTGAGCAGTGCTCTCACTATTAGAGAGCACTGCTCACGAATGGTCAACACCGGCGACTCGCGACGGGACGAACCGTTGCCATCGCCGCAAGTTGGTGTCACTCTGAGTACCAGACACATCCGCGGCCCGCGGGGCGCGGACAGCCAGCGGGCCGTCGGCCCGCCCATCTGATGGGATCTCTCACATGACGAGCTACTTCATCACCGGGGGCAGCGGATTCATCGGACGTCGCGTTCTCGATCGCCTCCTGACAGCCTCTCCTGACGACACGATCCACGCCCTGGTTCGCGAGTCGTCACGCGCGGCCTTCGTCGCGATGCTCGACGACCTCGGCGCCGGCGACCGCGTCACACCCGTGGTCGGCGACCTGACCGCGCCCGGGCTCGGCATCGCGCCCGACGCGGTGCCCGCGATCGACCATGTCATCCACCTCGCCGCGATCTACGACATGGCCGCCGATGCCGAGTCCCAGCGCGCCGCCAACGTCGTCGGGACCTCGCGCGCCGCCGACTTCGCGATCGCACACGATGCGCTGTTCCACCATGTCTCCTCGATCGCCGTGGCCGGTGACCACCGTGGGCGCTTCACCGAGATGGATTTCGAAGTCGGACAGGGATTTCCGACTCCGTACCACCGCACCAAATTCGAGGCCGAGCGCGTGGTCCGCGATCGTGAGGGACTCCGCTGGCGCGTCTACCGGCCGTCGATCGTGGTCGGCGACTCGCGTACCGGCGAGATGGACAAGATCGACGGCCCCTACTACTTCTTCGGCCACCTGGGAGCGCTCGGCCGGCTGCCCTCGATGCTGCGGTTGCCGATGCCCGACCTGGGGACGCTGAACATCGTGCCCGTCGACTACGTCGCCGACGCGATGGTCGCCCTCATCGGCGTCAATCCCACTCGCAGTGGATTGGTGTTCCATCTCAGCGACCCGAAGTCGCTCACCACCACCGAGATGTACAACGCGCTGGCACCGGCATTCCGCGCCCCGCGCGGCTTCGATGCCATTCCGCGGGCGGCGGTGGAACCCGTGATGGCGTTGTCCGGCATGGGGATCGCGCGCGTCGGACGCAACCTCGTCGCCGCGCAGCAAGGCGTACCCGGGGCACTGCTCGATGCGGTGACGATCCCGGTCGACTTCCGCGCCGACACCACCGTCGCGGTTCTGCACGACCTCGGCATCACCGTGCCCGACTTCGCCGAATACGCTCCGCGCCTGTGGACCTACTGGTCGCGACACCTCGACCGGTCGCGCAACCGCCGCACCGATCCGCGCGGGCCGCTCGTCGGCAAGAACATCCTCATCACCGGAGGGTCGAGCGGGATCGGCAAGGCCACCGCCCGGATGTGTGTCGCCCGCGGCGCCAACGTCCTCATCGTCGCCCGCAATGCCGAGGAACTCGCCTCGGCGACAGCGGAACTGAACTCGACGACGAGCAAGAAGGGCATCCCGCCCGGCCAGGTGACCTCGTATCAGTGCGACATCACCGACGAGGAATCGGTCAATGCCCTCGTCAAGACCGTCCTGGCCGCACACGGTCACGTGGACATCCTGGTCAACAACGCCGGGCGGTCGATCCGTCGTGCCACCGTCAACTCGGTGGACCGGTCGCACGACTACCACCGGGTGATGGCGGTCAACTACTTCGGCGCGGTGAACCTCGTCCTCGGATTGCTGCCGCACATGGTCGCCCGGCAGGCAGGCCACGTGGTGAACGTGACGTCGGTCGCGGTGCAGTCGCGTGGCCCGCGGTTCGGCGCGTACGCGGCGTCGAAGGCCGCACTGGAGGCCTTCAGCGACGTCACCGGCACCGAGACCGTCTCCGACCATGTCACCTTCTCCAATGTCCGCCTCCCCCTGGTGAAGACGCGGATGATCGCGCCCACCGAGGCCTACGACAACCAGCCCGGGACCTGGAATGTGGACCGCGCCGCGGCGCGCGTCCTGCACGCCATCGTCGACCGGCCCAAACGCGTCGACTCGCTCGTCGGGCTCGTCGCCGAGATCGGGCACCGGGTGACCCCCGGACTGACCACCCGCATCCTGCACCAGGAATTCCTCGTGTTCGGCGAATCGGCAGCGGCGCTCGGTCGGTCGGATCGTGATGCCGGCGGGAAGAATTCGTGATCGACACCCCTTATCTCGAGGTCGACGTCGACCGCATGACGCGTAACCTCACGTTCCTCGCCGACCGTGCGCGATCGATCGGCGTCTCGGTGCGTCCGCACGTCAAGACCCACAAGTGCGCCGAGATCGCCCGCATGCAGCTCGATCTCGGTGCCGCGGGTCTGGCGGTGGCGACCATCGGCGAGGCCGAGGCCTTCGCCGACGCCGCCGAGATCACCGCGTGCACAGACATCTTCATCGCCTACCCGATCTGGCCGACACCGGCGAAGGCCGCCCGGTTGCGCACTCTCGCGGACCGGGTGTCGCTGCGGGTGGGTATCGACTCCGTCGAGGGCGCACGGCATCTCGCAGCGCTGCTCGGCGAGCAGCGGATCGAGGCACTCGTCGAGGTCGACTCCGGGCAACACCGCACCGGGACCGCACCGGGGGACGCCGGAGACGTCGCGACGGCGGGCGTGTCAGCGGGGCTCGACGTCGTCGGCGTCTTCACCTTCCCCGGCCACGGCTACGGCGTCGGCGACACCCGCCGGCGGGCCGCGGAACAGGAGGTGGCGGCACTGCGTACGGCGGCGGAGAGCCTACGAGCGCAGGGCATCGATCCGCGGGTGCGCAGCGGCGGGTCCACACCCACCGTCGAATTCGTCGGCGACCCCACGTACGCGGGCGTGCTCACCGAGATCCGTCCGGGCGTGTATCCCCTCAACGACGCCCAGCAGGTCGAGATCGGCACCTGCGGATTCGACGACGTCGCACTGACGGCGGTGGCGACCGTGGTGCGGATCGAACCCGGACGGATCGTCGTCGACGCGGGCAGCAAGATCCTCGGCGCCGACCGAGCCGCCTGGGCGACCGGGCACGGACGCCTCCTCGATCACCCCGACGCCCGCGTCGTGCAGTTGTCCGAACATCATGCGGTGGTGGAGTTTCCGTCGGAATCGACGTCGGCCCCCCGGTTGGGCGACGTGATCCGGGTGGTGCCGAACCACGTCTGCACTGCGGTCAATCTCGTCGACGAACTGGTGGCGATCGACGGCTCGGACAGCCGGTGGCCGGTCATCGCGCGGGGGCGCAACAGTTGAGTCAGATCGGTCGGATGCCTTCACGGACCAGGAATTTGCGTGCCCGTCCGAACTTGCGGTCGGTGGAGAACGCATACCACTGCTGACTCACACCCGCTTCGTGGACGACGTCCCGGAACCTGCGGAACGCACCTCGTCCCTCGATCGCGCGCTCCAGACGGTTTCGCAGGTCGGGATCGGTGGTGCGCGTGGCGAAATCGGCCATGTCCCGCCAGCTGTCGCGCGAACCGATGCAGTCGAAGCGCAGCCAGCGGTCCGGGTCCTCCTCGACGTCGATCTCCTCATCGAGCACGCCCGGGTCGAGCATCTCGTCGTTGTACACCCAGCCGGTGCTCAGGTCGATGAGTCCGCCGGTTGACCGGTTCGGATCACCCTCCATCTCGTCGCTGAGCATCTCGAGATCCACGGCGATCGGCCGTCCCGGCGCGGGTTCCCCGCGCAGGCTCGCGAGTAGTTCCTCGGCGAGTTCGGCGTCGCCGGCCTCGCCCCGTCGGTTGAGTTGTTCGACGATCGACACGGCCACCGGTTCGGCTCGCTCGCGGCGCTTCTGCAGTGCCATCGGTACCCCGGGGCCGACCTGCTGGAGTGCGTCGTGCAGATCGCATCCGATGACGGCATCCAGGAAACGATCGGCATCCGACGACGCGATCGACCCGCGCACCTCGCCCAGATCGAGTTCGCGTATCTCCTTCTGCGCGGGCCACTGGCCGACGAGCATCGGATGCGGAACGGTGGGGCGTGGTGGCGTCTCGTCGTCCCCATCGGCCGTCCGTCGACCGTACTGATCCGGGATGTCGCCCCAACCGAAGTACGCCAGCGGCGCTTTCGGTTTGATGCCCAACACGTCCACCGGGTCGACCTTCAGGTCTCCCACGACGCACCGATGGGTCCACCCGTCGCCGAGATCGAAGGTGTACTGGAACTCGGAACCGGTAGATGCGAACGCGGCGACCTTGGCCGTGGCGATGTCCACGGGCTCGGAGATCGGGCCGCCGATACCACCGGCCAGGTCGGCACCGAGCGCGGCGTCGGCGACCACCCTGCCGTCGTCCAGGGTGAACAGTGACAGATGGGAACGATCCCATCGAGCGAACGCGTCATCGATGGCGGACGCCAGATCCTTGAACGTGTGCGCCGGTCCGACCGCGAAAACCCTTCCGGGCCAGGGCCACAACTCAACGTCGCGACCACCGAGCAGTTCCACTGTCACCGACAACCAGGTACGTGCCATGCGTTGAGAGTGGCATTTTCGAGGCGAACGCGCACGCTTTCGGTCGCGGCGTTTCTTCTCGAAGGCCACTCCGCGGGACGCAGTCACTCGTAGACACCTTCGACGATCCACTCCCCGGCGCGGTAGCACAGCAGCAGAGCGCGCGAATCGTCGAGCAGCACCTGCGCCCGCGCGGTCAGTCCCGTCTCGGCGGCTCCGGTCGGCACCGAGGCCCCGGCGGGCCGGTCGGCGCCTCCGACCGGCCAGGGCCCGGCCCACCAGCACAGGCCCCAACTCGACCGGCGCGCCCGGGACGAGGCCAGCGCGACGGTCACCGGTTCGGCGGTGAAGGCCCCGCGATCGGTCACCTTCACCGGTTGCCCCACGGCGTCGAGCACGTGGATCGCGGTCTCCACCAGCACCGTCGGGCTGGGTTGTGGCAGGCGTCCGGGCCACGGCGCCGACGGATCCCGGCGCGGAGCCGGCTCGTCGCCCAGGGAGACCATGGTGATCCGTTCGGCGGGTCCGCGACCACCGCTCAGCACGGGAATACGGACCGCATCCCCGCCCAGCAGCCCCTGTATCCGCACCAGCGAACGCCGGGCGCGCTCCTCCACATCCGGTTCACCGGCCAGCCCGCCACGGGAGAGATCGTCGGTGAGCTGATAGTGCAGGGCCCCGGCCTCGACGACCTCGACCGGTTCGAGCCGCAGGCGGACGATCGGCGAGTCGGGTCGGGCACTGCTCCTCGCTGCGCGCGGCTCGACCCGCGGGGAAGTGGGCCGCGCCGCGCCGGTCAGCCACCCCTCGAGTTGCCATCGGATACGATCCGCGGTCGTCTCCGGCGTCAGCGGTTGGGCACATCGCCAGGTTCGCGAATGCTGTTGTCCGCGTTCGGTGGTCGCGATGATGGTGAGTCGCGTGCAGGCCACCGCGGCATCACGCAGGCGTCGGTGCAGCACGTCGGCGAGGGTGCGACCGATGAACGCCGCGACGTCGATGCGGTCGACCGGCGGGTCGCAGGTGTGGTCGACGTCGAGTTCGGCCGGCACACCACGTGACGACGGGACACGCCCCGGCAGCGCATTGGCCAGCCGGTGCGCGACGACCGCATCCCGGGCGAACCGGGTGGCGACGTCGGTGACGGACATGTCGGCGAAGGCGCCGATCGTGCCGATCCCCAACCGGCGCAGCAACTCCACGAGATCGGCACGGGACGGATCGCTCATGCTGGGTTCGACGGCGAGGTCGGCGACGGGGCGGCCGGCGAGGTACTCCCGGTCACCCCCGGGCTCCACCTGATGCCCGTGCCGGGCGGCGAGGACGGCGGTGAAGATCTCGTCGGCGATGCCGACCTGCGACTCGATGCCGCACGCCGACACCACGTCGACGAGCTCCTCCGCGAGGGCCTCCATCCCGCCGAAGTAGCGGGCGGCACGGTCGCCGGCGATCACCAGGAGACCCGGCCGGAGCACTTCGAGGGCGGGGATCACCTCGGCGACCGCGGCGACCACCGGTTCGAACAGCCGTCCGTCCCGGTTCTCGTCGGCGGCGACCACGGTCATCTCCGTGCACGCCGCCTGCGCCTGTCGCTTCCGCATTCCCCGCCGCACACCGGCGGCCCGTGCCGAGGCCGAACAGGCCACCACCCGATTCGCCGACAGCACCGCGACCGGATGCAGCGGGGGCAGATCCGCCTCGGCCGCCGCGGCCATCGCCGGCCAGTCCGGGCACCAGAGCGCGAGGATACGCCGGGACCCCTGCTCTCCGGAGGGCATCAGTTCGCCACCGCGAGCACCGGGGAGACGGTCGTCGCCGCGACCATCTCGACCGTGCGATCGGCACCGTGGCCCGTGGCCCGGAGTTCGACCTCGGTGCTCTCGGATCGCCGGCCGCGGCCCGACACCGTGACCTGCAGCCGCATCCCGCCGATGCGGCCGTAGCCGCTGCGTGCGGAGTCGAGACCGGCCGCGCGGGAGGCGGGAGCAGACCGGCCGGGCAGGACCGGACTGTGCCGGTAGGTGAGGACACGGGCCTCGAGGGCCAGTTGCGCACCCGGCCATGCACCACCGGTCACCAGCAGCACCGACGACTGCTTGCGCACGCGGCCCATGACCACCCGGGCACGCGAGGGGGCCACCATCTCGTTCCGCGGGCGAGCACCCTCGCCACCGCTCCCCAGGTCCAGGATCACCAGGTCCATACCGTCGAGCAGCACCGCTGCCACCTCGACGGGGTCGGGACCGGGATCGGGGATGGTGGCGATGCGGGACAGGTCGGCGCCCATCTCCGCCGCGGGCAGCAGACTCAACCGGGGCAACCCGACGATCCCCACCTGTCCACCCGCACGGGTCACCGAAGCGATCATCGCGATCAGCACCGAACGGGCGCCGTCGAGCCGGGCCACCGACCCTCGCGGAATACCGTTGTGCGGCAAGATGTCCGACAACGATTCCGGCACGGGAAGGACACCCACCGACCGGTCTCGGACCTCGACCACCCGCTGGTCGGGCCGACCGGACATGGCCGCCATCCGCCGGCGCAGACCCGCCAGCTCGTCGGCCCGGCCACCGGCCGCCGTATCGGTCACGGCATCGGTCACGGCCACACCAGCAGACACATCCATTCCGGCACCCTCCAGTCGACATGAGTAGTTCTCGAGCGAGCCGGGAAGGTGCGCGCCATCAGGGTTCTCGACACAGTTCCCGAACGATCCCGAGGAGGCCCCTCGTCCGCCGATCATTCGAACACTGTTTCGATTGTTCGAGAGTAGAACCAACCACCGACAAGCGTCAACCGAAGCCGAAAGCCGTTGCGCAGCATAGGATGTTTGCATCCACGCCGAAAACAGCCCAGCTCAGGGGCGCGGTCAGGACGGCACGGGTCAGAACAGGGTGAGGGCGTGCTGCAGCCCGGGCGCGGCCACCGTCGCCGGCGAGTCGGGACCCGATTGCCGGAGACCGCCGGAACCGGCCAGGCCATGCCGGTGCACGAGCGGCTTCATCCGGTCACGCAGCCACGAGGAGTACTCCGGGGTGACATAGGCGCCACGCCCGTAGAGCCCCCGGTACCGGCGGATGAGCGCCGGATGCTCCTCCGCCAGCCACTCGAGGAACCACGGCTTGGTCGAGGATCGCAGATGCATCGGGAACGCGGTCACACCAGACGCGCCCGCTTCGGCGAGGGCCTCTAGCAACGAGTCGAGATGCGCGGTCGAATCCGTGAGGTACGGGATGACAGGGGCCACCATCACATGCGGCGCGATGCCGGCATCGGCGAGATCGCGGATCACCGACAGCCGCGCCTGGGGCGACGGCGTCCCCGGTTCGATCTTCTTCTGCAGATCCTGATCGAGGATCGCGAGCGAGATCCCGACGCTGACCGAGACCTCCCCCGCAGCCTGACGCAACAGCGGAAGATCCCGACGGATCAAGGTGCCCTTGGTCAGGATGGAGAACGACGTCCGGGACTCGGCGAGCGCGGAGATCACGCCCGGCATGAGTCGGTACCGCCCCTCGGCACGCTGATACGGGTCCGTGTTGGTGCCCAGCGCCACCGTCTCCCGGGTCCACGACCGGCGTTTGAGTTCCTTGCGCAACACCGCCGCGACGTTGAGCTTCACCACGACCTGGGTGTCGAAATCGGTGCCCGCGTCGAGGTCGAGGTACTCGTGCGTCGGACGGGCGAAACAGTAGCGGCAGGCATGCGTGCACCCGCGAAAGGTGTTGACCGTGAACTGGAACGGGAGCTGCGAGGCCTCCGGCACGCGGTTGAGCGCACTCTTGGCCAGCACCTCGTGGAATGTGACACCCTCGAAATCGGGCGTACGCACCGACCGCACCAGACCCGAGCGGCTCAGCCCCGGGAGCGACCCGTCGTCGACCTCGACCGCCTGATCCGACCATCGCATGATGGGAGTCGAACATACGTACGAGATGGCTGTCAAGTGCGGTGCCCGCGGCGTCGACCTCGCCGCTATCATCTCCGTATGTCGACGACCGCCGGAACCCACCATGCGCCGGGTCCCCAGTACCTGGTGGCCGGCCGGTACCGTCTGAAGTCGCGCATCGGCGGCGGCGGCATGGGAACCGTGTGGCTCGCCCGCGACCAGCTCCTCGACCGTGACGTCGCCGTCAAGCAGGTCGTCTCCACCGAGGGCCTCACCGAGGACTCCGCCGACAACGTGCGCAAGCGGGCCATGCGGGAGGGGCGGATCGCCGCGAAGCTCTCCCACCGCAATGCGATCGCCATGCACGATGTCGCCCTCGACCGGGGCGAGCCCTGGCTGGTCATGGAATACCTACCCTCCCGCAGTGTGGCCCAGATCTTGCACGCCACAAAGACTCTCGCGCCCGCCGAGGCCGCCCAGATCGGTGCCCAGGTTGCCGATGCGATGGTCGAGGCCCACGCCGCGGGGATCGTGCACCGCGACATCAAGCCCGGCAACATCCTCATCGCCGAGGGCGGACGGCAGACCGGTCTGGTCAAGATCACCGACTTCGGGATCTCGCGGGCGAAGGACGATGTCACCCTCACCCAGACCGGCGTGATCACCGGAACGCCTGCGTATTTCGCCCCCGAGGTCGCGCGGGGCGCCGATCCACAGGAGGCCTCGGACGTCTACTCGCTGGGCGCGACCGTCTACACGATGGTGGAGGGTCAGCCGCCCTTCGGTGTCGACGACAACTCGATCGCCTTGCTGCACAAGGTCGCACGCGCACGCATCAATCCCATGCAGAATGCCGCCGAGCTCGAGCCGATCCTGCTGCGCCTGTTGGAACCGAGCCCGACCAAACGCCCGACGATGAGTCAGGCACGAGACATGCTCACCTCGTTCGCGGCCGGTTCCCGAGGCACCCGCGACCAGGTCCTGACCGGCCTCATCACCCGGCCCGGAGCGGGCACGCCGGCCTGGTCACAGCGTTCCGCACGGTCGTCGACGACCGGTTCGCATCGTCCGGCCGGTGCCACCCTGCCCCCCTACGCCCCGACGATGTCCGCCGATCGCGGCTCCCGCGACCTGCCGGACACACGTCGCGGCATCTCCCCGACCCTGATGTCGACGCCGCAACCACTGTCGTCGACACCGAGACCGCCTGCCTCCCAGCAGTACTCATCCGGATCCCGGCAACCGAACCCCGGTCCGCCGGCACCGGGCACGTCGAGCACGGCACTGGCGGTGTCGATCTTCGTGTTCTTCGCCGTGCTCGCGGTCGTCGTCGTACTCGCGATCGCGCTGTTGCGCTGAGCCGGCGCCGCTGCGGTCAGCCGATGTGACGGGTGGCCGCCCATCGGGTGAGGGCATTGCGGTTGGACTGCTGGGTCTTCCGCAAGACGTTCGACGCGTGTGTCTCGACCGTCTTGATCGAGATGAACAGCTCCTCGGCGATCTCCCGATAGGTGTACCCGCGCGCGAGCAGGCGCAACACCTCCAGTTCGCGCCTGGTCAGCGAGTCGAGTTCCGGGTCGAGCGGCGGTTCGGGTGCCGAGGATTTTCCGGTGAACGAGTCGAGGACGAAACCCGCGAGACGTGGGCTGAACACCGCGTCGCCGTCGGCGACCCGGCGGACCGCGTCGGCGAGTTCCGGGCCCGCGATCGTCTTGGTCACGTAACCGCGGGCACCGGCCCGGATGGTCGCGATGACATCCTCGGCCGCGTCCGACACGCTCAGGGCCAGGAAGACCGGCGGTGTCGAACCCGTTGCATTCGAACCCGTTCCGTTCGATCCGAGTCGATCGAGCACCCCGCCCAGGACCGCCACCCCGCCGCCGGCCGGCATGTGCACGTCGAGCAGGACCACATCGGGAGCCGCCGCCACGATCCCGTCGATTGCCTCGGGTACGGTGCCCGCCTCGCCGACGACGCGCAGGCCCGGCTCGTCGGCCAGTTCGGCACGGACCCCGGAGCGGAAGACCGCATGGTCGTCGACGAGATAGACGGTCACCGGACCGGGGCCGGTCGGGTCGGAACTCGGGGAACTCGGCGTCATCGTGCCTTCCTGTTGTCGGTCGGGGCGACCGCGTCGACGGTCACCTCGGCAGAGCGTCGGGTGTCGTCCGCTCTCTCGTCGATCGATCCCGATCCCCCGTCACCACGCGGCATCATCAGACCCACGTTCGTCCCGCGCCCGGGGGTCGACGTGATCCGCACGCGGCCGCCCATCCTCTCCACACGTGCGCGGATCGACCGGGAGATGCCCTGGCGGTCGTCGTCGACGGCGTCGGGGTCGAAACCGATTCCCCGGTCACGGACATACACCTCGACCTCGTCGTCGGTGATCTCGCCGTACACGTCCACGGTGCGTTCACCGGAGTGCTTGGCGGCGTTGACCAGCGCCTCGCGGGTGGCCCCCACGAGAGCCGACCAGCGTTTGGCGTCCCGGGTGTTGTCCGGACGCAGATCGCCGACGGTGATGATCTCCACCTCGATACCGTAGGCGTCCTCGACCTCGGCGCCGACACTCCGGAGTGCGGCCGCGAGCGAGCCGCGTTCGGTGGCCGGGTCGCCGAACAGCCAGGCCCGCAGCTCGCGTTCCTGACTCCGGGCCAGGCGTGCCACCTCCTCGGGGCGGCCCGCCTTCTTCTGGATCAGGGCCAGGGTCTGCAGGACCGAGTCGTGCAGATGCGAGGCGATCTCCTCGCGCTCGGCGTTGCGAATGCGGGCCGAGCGCTCCTCGTTGATGGTGCGCAGCATCCGCATCCACAGGGGCACGGTCAACAGGACGACGCCGATCAGGGTCGCCCCGACCGCGAGGATCGTGGAATTGAGACCGCCGAAGCTGCGATCCCCGGCCACCACCACGACCACGAGGCCGCCGACAACGAGCGCGACGCCGCCGATCAACCGCGTCCAAGTGCGCAGTGGGGTGCGGGGTGCGCGCGGGGATGTGTCGAATTCGCGCCACACGAGGGCGGCGCCCAACGCGATGAAGACGAACGGGATGAGGTACTCCGCAGGGGTCCCCGACGCCGCGAATCCGACCACGCCCATGGCCACCAGCCCGACCATCGCCAGACCGAGGGATTGACGACGCTCTCCCGGTGCCGGTGACGCGGTGTCGTCGCCCTGCGGGCAGAAGAACCACAGCAGCCCGTAGGCGGCGACCCCGGCGCCGGCCAGCGCGGCCAGGACCACGAAGACGATCCGCACGCGGAAGACCTCGACCCCGAGATGATCGGCCAATCCGCCGGCGACACCGGCGACGACGCGGCCGCCGTCGCGGCGCACCAGTTTCGGGACCGGCTCGACCTCCATTCGACTCACTCCTCGATCGTCCCATGCGATCGGCTTCGCGACATCGGGGTCAACCCCGGTTCATGCGCCGCGATCTCAGGGTGTGTCCGCTCCGCCGCCCCCGGGCCTGGCGGATTCTCCGGGGGACAATTCAGGGGATCACCCGATGTGTCCGGGGCCGGACGGGCGGCACGATGATCGTCATGGACACCAAGGAGTTCCAGCAGCAGATCCAGGGCCTGTGGGCGACCCGTCCGTATCGGCCCGACGATCGGACGATTGCCGGCGTGTGCACCGGCATCGCCGCCCGGTATCGCGTCGACCCGACTCTGGTGAAGGTCGCGTTCGTGGTGGCCGCCTTCTTCGGCGGCAGCGGACTCATCCTCTATCTCGCGGCCTGGGTCGCGTTCCCGGGCGCCGGACGCGCCCGGGCCGATGCGCTCCGTGTCGATTCCTCCCGGGCCGGTCACACCGCGTCGCACAACTCGATGCACGGACTGGGGAATCCGCAGGTGATCCTGCTGGTCGTGCTCGCGATCGTCATCGTCACCTCATTCGGCCCCAATCGCACCTGGGGCTCGGGCGGGCTCGTCGGCGCGATCCTGATGCTCGGCGGCTGGTACCTGCTGTACCTGCGGACCCCGACTCCAGCGGCCGGTACCAGCATCGACACCGCGGCGGTCACCGACATCGTCGTCCCGCCGCCGGCGGCCGGGCAGTTCGAACGGTGGGTGCCGCGCGCGATGAGCCACCCGGCCCCCGGCGCGGTCACCCCCACGGACGGCCCCCAGACCCCAGGAGTATCCATGACCAAAGCACCGGGCACGTCCGCGATCGGCGGGAATCCGGCCACCGAACACCCGGCCACCCCGGCGCCGGGAGTCGAACTGTCGAAGAGTGAACCACTCGAGGCGAGTCCACCCGCGTGGGATCCGTTGGGAGCGGCGCGGTTCGCCTGGGATCTGCCCGAGCCGACCCGCCCGGCCGAACCGGCCGTCCGTCGGCACCGACGCTCACCGCTGACCCTGATCGTGGTCGGTCTGGCGACCATCGTGGGTGCGATCGGTGCGGGCCTGCACCAGATGGGTGTCGAGTGGTTCACCGTCCCCCACATCCTGTCGCTCTCCCTCGCCGTGATCGGAGCCGGACTCCTCGTCGCGGCCGTCGTCAAGCGCCGTACCGGCGAGCACAGCACGGGCCTGGCGCCCATCGCGGTCTCTCTCGGTGCCGCGGTCATCGTCACCACCGTGATCTCCGGGGTGAACGGCTTGTCCGGCCCGCTGCCGCCCGGCGGGGTCGGCGACCGCGAGTGGAAGCCGTTGACCGAGAACGACATCCAGGCCGATTACTCACTCGGCATCGGTGAGATGGCCTTGGACCTACGTGCGGTCGACCTCACCGCCGACCGGACCGTACGACTCGAGAGCGGGGTCGGCAAGATCACGGTCCACGTGCCGGAGACCATGAACGTGCGTGCCGACTGCCAGACCGGTGTCGGCGACTACAACTGCCCCACCGGGCTCGACGGCGGACGTGACGGCACCGATGGCCCGGTCCTGCAGATCGAGGCCCGCACCGGATTGGGAGAGGTCGAGGTCCTGCGATGAGCACCGAGATGAACGCTTCCGGCACCGATGACGACCGAGGTTGTGGCGCCACCCATCGCGCTCCCGGTCTGGGGCTGCTCGGACTCGCCGCCCTTGCGGTGGCCGGGTGGGGGCTCGCCGACGGGCCGGCACTGCCCGACGCCGCCGACCTCGGATGGGTCGTCGTCGGGATCGGGCTGCTGGTCGGACTCGTGCTGATCGTGTCCGGCACGCGTTCGCGGCGCTGAGAACCGGCACGCACTGACGAGAGCGGCCGGTGGCAGACGCCACCGGCCGCTCTCGTCAGCTCATTCCCACTCGATGGTGCCCGGCGGCTTGCTCGTCACGTCGAGCACCACCCGGTTGACCTCGGCGACCTCGTTGGTGATGCGGGTGGAGATGATCTCGAGGACCTCGTAGGGCACACGCGTCCAGTCCGCGGTCATCGCGTCCTCGCTCGACACCGGGCGCAGCACGATCGGGTGGCCGTAGGTGCGGCCGTCTCCCTGCACGCCCACACTGCGCACGTCGGCCAGCAACACGACCGGACACTGCCAGATCTGCGAGTCGAGGCCGGCGGCGGTCAGTTCCTCGCGCGCGATCAGGTCGGCCTTGCGTAGCGTCTCCAGTCGGTCGCCGGTCACCTCGCCGACGATGCGGATCGCCAGGCCGGGCCCGGGGAACGGCTGGCGGGCGACGATCTCCTCGGGCAGCCCCAGTTCGCGGCCGACCGCACGCACCTCGTCCTTGAACAGCAGACGCAGCGGTTCCACGAGACTGAACTCGAGGTCGTCGGGCAGACCCCCGACGTTGTGATGACTCTTGATGTTCGCGGTGCCGCTGCCGCCGCCGGACTCGACGACGTCGGGGTACAACGTGCCCTGGACGAGGAAGTCGACCTTCTCCCCCGCCTCGGCCTCCTCGCCGAGGACCTCGCTGACCGCACCCTCGAACGACCGGATGAACTCGCGGCCGATGATCTTGCGCTTGGTCTCGGGGTCGCTGACGCCGGACAGCTCACGCAGGAATGTGTCGGCGGCGTCGACCGTCACCAGCTTCGCCCCGGTCGCGCCGACGAAATCGTGCTGTACCTGTTCGCGTTCTCCGGCGCGCAGAAGGCCGTGGTCGACGAAGACACAGGTCAGACGATCGCCGATGGCCCGCTGCACCAGCGCGGCGGCCACCGCGGAATCCACGCCGCCGGAGAGCCCGCAGATGGCCCGCCCGTCACCGATCTGGTCGGCGACCGCGTCGATCAGCGCGTCGGCGATGTTGGCCGCGGTCCAGGTGGCCTCGAGACCGGCGATCTCGTACAGGAAACGGGTGAGGATCTGCTGGCCGTGCGGCGTGTGCAGCACCTCGGGGTGGTACTGCACACCGGCCATCCGGCGCTTCAGGTTCTCGAAGGATGCGACCGGAGCACCGGGCGTCGACCCGGTGACGGTGAACCCCTCCGGCGGGGACTGGACGGCGTCGTTGTGGCTCATCCAGACGGGCTGGGTGTCCGAGAGACCCTGGTGGAGAACGCCTTCGCCGTTGGTCGTGAACGTCGTCCGGCCGAACTCGCGCCCGCCGGTGTTGGCCACCTCACCGCCCAGCTTGTCGGCCATCGCCTGGAAGCCGTAGCAGATGCCGAAGACCGGGACGTCGAGGTCGAAGAGAGCGGGATCGAGGTCCGGCGCGTCCTCCGCGTACACCGACGACGGTCCGCCCGACAGGATGATCGCGACCGGATCCTTCTCCTGGATCTCCGCGATCGGCGCCTCGTGCGAGATCACCTCCGAGTAGATCCGCGCTTCCCGCACCCGACGCGCGATCAGCTGCGCGTACTGCGCGCCGAAGTCGACGACGAGCACCGGCCGCGGGCCCTCGAGGAAATCCTCGGGAGAGGACGAGTTCGCAGAAGAAGTGTCTGTCACCGGGCCGAGTCTAGTGGGCGGACCGGCGTCGATACCTGGTCACCCCGCCCGGTGGGTGCGGCTGCTCGGCCGCCGCGTGAAATACTCCGGAATCGACATGACTGCATCGCCGAAATCCCCCAACCGCTGGTCGCTGAGCATCGGCGACCTCACCCAGGCCGCCGTGTTCGCCGCGCTGATCGCCGCGCTCGGCCTGCCCGGGACCATCAACATCGGCACCAGCGGTGTGCCGATCACGTTCCAGTCGCTCGGGGTCATCCTCGCCGGGGCGGTTCTCGGCCCGAAGAAGGGCACGCTGGCCGTGGTCATCTTCATGGTGCTGGCGATCGCCGGACTCCCGATCCTCTCGGGCGGACGCAACGGCCTCACCGCGCTGTCCTCCCCGACGGCCGGATACTTCATCGGCTTCCTCCCTGCGGTCATCGTCATCGGGGTGCTGACCGCACTCATGGTCTCGACCGGCGGGACGACGGGCTCCGGGAAATATCGCGTGCTGTGGGGCATCGGCATCAACGCGCTCGGCGGCATCGTCGTCCTCTACGCCTGCGGGGTGCTCGGCCTGCTGGTGCGGACCGACCTGACACTGTGGGCGGCCATCGCGACCAACGGTTCGTTCATCCCCGGCGACATCGCCAAGTGCGTCATCGCGGCCCTGGTCGCGGCCCAGGTCCACCGCGGCCGGCCGGGCCTCATCGAACCGTTGCGCGCGCGCCGATCCGGCACCGTGGCCGGCTGACCCTCGCCCCACCCCACCGGCGATGATCGAGTTCACCGACGTCACCCACGCCTACGGCGACCGCGTCGTCCTGCGCGAGGTCTCACTGACGTTGTCGGAGAACCGGATCGGGATCGTCGGCGCCAACGGCAGCGGCAAGTCGACGCTGGCGCGGATGATCAACGCGCTCGTCGTGCCCGACTCCGGGACCGTCATCGTCGACGGGCTATCGGTCGCGAAGAACAAGCGTGAGGTCCGACGCCGGGTGGGCTTCATCTTCTCCGACCCCGACCGTCAAATCATCATGCCGACGGTCCGCGAGGACATCGAACTGTCGCTTCGTCGAACCGATCTCGACAAGTCGGCGCGCGCCGAGCGTGCCGGCGAGGTGCTCGCCCGGTTCGGCCTCGCCGACCACGCGGACCATCCGGCCCAGCGGCTCTCCGGCGGGCAGAAGCAGCTCCTCGCCCTGGCGTCGGTGTTCGTGACCGACCCCGCGATCATCGTCGCCGACGAACCCACCACCCTGCTCGACCTGCGCAACACCCGCATGCTCACCGACGTGTTCGCGACCCTCGACGAGCAACTCGTCGTCGTCAGCCACGATCTCGACATCCTGGCCGACTTCGACCGTGTCATCGTCGTCGACGAGGGGCGGGTCGTCGTCGACGACGAACCTCGGCCCGCGCTGGCCGCCTACCGCGGGATGATGTCGTGAACGTCCTCGGCGTCTACCGTCCCGGCAACACGCTGCTGCACCGACTGCCCGCGGGCGTCAAGTTCGTCGCGATGGGCGTGGTGATCCTGGTGCTGTCGCTGACGGTCCGGTCGCTCACCGCCCTCGGCATCGCGACGGCCGGGGTCGCGGTCGTCTACGCGCTGGCGGGGATCGGGCCGCGCGAGGCGTGGCGGCAGCTGCGGCCACTGATGTGGTTGCTGCTGTTCATCTTCGCGTTCCAGGTCGTCTTCACCGACTGGCGGCGGGCGGTAATCGTCTGCGGCGTCCTCGCGCTGTCGGTCGCACTCGCCGCGGCCGTCTCGCTGACCACCCGCACGACGGACATGCTCGACACGATCGTCCGTGCGCTCGGCCCCCTGAGACGGCTCGGGGTGCGCGTGGACCTCATCGCGCTCGCGCTGGCACTGACCATCCGGGCGATCCCGCTGATGGTCGAGGTGGTGCGGGAAGTCGACGAGGCGCGCAAGGCGCGCGGGCTCCGGCCCGGTCCACGCATCCTCGTCGCCCCGGTCGTCCTCGCCGCCCTGCGCACCGCCGACGGTTTCGCCGACACCCTCACCGCGCGCGGACTGGACTGAGGCGACCTCTCAGAGCAGATCGGAGAGTGCGTCCTCGAGCCGTGGGAAGCGGAAGTCGAACCCGGCGTCCGCGAGCACATCCGACCGCGCACGGCGCCCCGTGAGTCCGAGGGCCGGGTCCGTGCGCAGCACCACCGCACCGAGTTTGAGCAACCACGCGGGCGTCGGCGGCGCAGGCGGCCGTCCGATCTCCGCGCGCAGCATCGCCATGAGTTCGGAGTTGCGCACCGGATGCGGACTGGCCGCCACGACGACACCGTCGGGCAGCGTCACCGCGTCGTCGACCCGCAGTGCCGCGCGGGCGATCGCGAGCCAGTCGTCGATGTGAATCCAGCTGAACTATTGCCGGCCGTCGCCGACCCGGCCGCCGAGCCCGAACCTCGTGAGCCCCACGAGGCGTCGGATGGCCGGCGAATCAGCATCGAGCACGATCGAGGTGCGCAGCACGGTCAGATGGTCGGTGTTCGCGCCGTCCACCGCCTCCTCCCAGGGCCGTGCGACGCCGGTCATCTGCGGGAGGCCCACCGGGATCGGCGTCGATTCGGTGCACCACAGTTCGCCCGCGTCGCTCCAGATCGCGGTCGTGCTGGACTGCAGCCAGTACGAGATCGGCGTCGTGCGTTCGCGCGATGCGGTGACGAGTGCGCGCGTCGCGTCGACCCGGCTGTCCCGCAGTGCCGCGATGTTCTCGGCGCTGGGGCGGCAATCCACGAGCTTGCCCGCGAGGTTGACCACCGCCGTCGGACGGTTCGCGGTCAGCGCTTCGGCCCAGTTGCCCTGGGTCCTGCCGTCCCAGACCACCTGTTCGAACGGCGACGACGGATCGATCCTCCGCGTCAGGATGACCGGATGATGCCCACGCGCGGCGAGATCGGTCGCCAGATGCGTACCCAGCGAACCACTTCCGCCCGCCAACACCACGGTCAGCGGTTCTGTCCCCGACATGCGTCTCCCCCGTTCGGCACTGGACGACGACACTACCCGCCGACGCCGCCGACCGGGGTTACGTGCTCACAGGGCGGGTGATCGGCGCACCGACGCTACGAGATCCGTTGAGCCGTCAGTGGAGTGGCCGGGACGACCGGGGTGATCGGCAGCCGCAGGGCGCCGGGTGCGTCGGCCGGCACCACCGGCGACGTCGGCGTCGCGGGCTCGATGCGGCGATACGGCTCGCCCTGGGCAGGACGCCGGTCCTGCTCGCCCTTGTTCGGCCACAGCGCCGCCGCACGTTCCGCCTGCGCGCAGATCGTCAGCGACGGATTGACGCCGAGGTTCGCCGACACCGATGCGCCGTCGGCGATGTGCAACGTCGGGTAGTTCCACACGCGCTGGTAGGGATCGATGACGCCGTTGTCCGGGTCGTCGGAGATCGCGCAACCGCCGAGATAGTGCGCGGTCAGCGGCATGTTGACGATGTCGCCCCAGGTCCCGCCGGCGACGCCGCCGTCGAGCTTCGCCGCGATCCGGCGAGTTGCCTCGTTGCCCTTCGGAATCCACGTCGGGTTCGGCTCGCCGTGGCCCTGCTTGCTGGTGACGTACCGCACCGGTCCGCGCTTGCGGACGAAGGTGGTCAGCGAGTTGTTGTTGTTCTGCATGACCAGGGCGATCACGGTCCGCTCGCTCCACTGTCGCACCACGAGCAACCGCACCAGCAGGAGCGGGTTGCGGGCGACCTGACGCAGGAACTGCCCGAACCGGTTGCGCCGGGACCCGCCGTCGGTGAGCAGGGTCTGCAGGTACGCGATTGCGTTGGAGCCCTTGCCGTATCGCACCGGTTCGATGTGCGTGTTCGGCTCGGGGTAGAACGACGAAGTGATCGCGACGCCGCGCGAGTAGTCGTTCTCCGGGTCGATCCGCGACCCCATCGCACCCAGGATCGACTCCGAGTTGGTGCGCGTGAGCCGGCCCATCGCGTCCGAGATCTGCGGCAGCGTACCGAGTTTCGCGTGGTGTAGCAGTCGTTGGGTGTTGAACGTGCCGGCCGCCAGGATGACCTGACCCGCCGTGATCGTGCGTCGACGGCGTCCGAGCGGACCCCACGACGACGAGTGATGCGTGCCCACCTCCCAGACACCGTCGGCGCGCTGCCGCAGCGAGTCCACCGTGGTCCGGTCGATGATGGTGGCGCCGTGGCGTTCCGCGAGGCCGAGATAGTTCTTCAGCAGGGTGTTCTTGGCACCCACCCGGCATCCGGTCATGCACGCGCCGCACTCGGTGCAGGCGGTTCGGGCCGGACCCGCACCGCCGAAGTACGGGTCGGCGACGGTCTCGCCGGGCGCCCCGGACAGACCGGTCTTCGCACCGAAGAACACACCGACCGGTGTCGGGGTCACCGTGTCCCCGACACCCATCTCGGCGGCGACTTCGGCGACCACGCGGTCGGAGGCGGTGACCGTCGGGTTGGTGACCACCCCGAGCATCCGCCGGGCCTGGTCGTAGTACGGGCTGAGCTCGTCCTCCCAGTCGGTGATGTGATTCCACTGGGGATCGGTGAAGAACGGCGTCGGGGGCTTGTAGAGCGTGTTGGCGTAGTTGAGCGAACCGCCGCCCACCCCCGCCCCGGCGAGGATCATCACGTCTTTCAGGGCGTGGATGCGCTGGATGCCGTACAGGCCCAGCTTCGGTGCCCACAACCACCGGTTGAGGCGCCAGCTGGTCTTGGCGAAGTCCTCGTCCTCGAACCGGCGCCCGGCCTCGACCACGCCGACGCGGTACCCCTTCTCCACCAGCCGCAACGCACTCACGCTGCCGCCGAACCCGGAGCCGACGATCAGAACGTCGAAGTCGGTGGCGTGTTCGGTCGACTTGTCGAATCCCATGCCGAACATACTAACGCGCATTGTCACATAAAGAGACCCAGGTCACCCTAACTATCAGCCGCGGACGGACAACCCCACGCGCTGGAATTCCTTGAGGTCGCAGTAACCGGCCTTCGCCATGGCCCGACGCAGTGCGCCGACGACATTCAGTTCGCCGTACGGGTCGTCGGAGGGGCCGTAGAGAACCCGCTCGAGACTCGGTCGGTCTTCACCCGCGGCGACCTGCAGGAGGGCGCCGCGCGGGGTGTCGGGGTGAGCAGCGGCCGACGGCCAGTACCATCCGTTGCCGGGCGCGGAACTCGTTGCGGCGAGCGAGGTTCCGAGGACCGCGGCGTCGGCTCCACAGGCGATCGCCTTGACGATGTCGCCCGAGCTGTGGATGTCGCCGTCGGCGATGACGTGGACGTAGCGACCGCCGGTCTCGTCCAGGTAGTCGCGACGCGCGGCGGCGGCGTCGGCGATGGCGGTGGCCATCGGCACACCGATGCCGAGCACCTCGCCCGTCGTGGTGGCTCCCGCGGCGGAACCGTAGCCGACGATCACGCCCGCGGCACCCGTCCGCATCAGGTGCAGCGCGGTGCGGTGGTCGTGCACGCCGCCCGCGATGACCGGTACGTCGAGATCGGCGATGAAGGTCTTCAGGTTCAGCGGTTCCCGCTGCGTGCCGTCGGCATCGACCTGCGCCACGTGCTCCGCCGAGATGATCGTGCCGTGCACCACCAGGATCTCCACCCCGGCGGCCAGCAGCGCCGGGGTCAGCTCGGGTGCGTGCTGCGGGCTGACGCGGACGGCCGTGGTGACCCCCGCGTCGCGGACCTGGGCCACGGCCTCGCCGAGCAACCCGCTGTCGAGCGGGGCCGAGTGGAGTTGCTGCAGGTGCCGGACCGCCGCATAGGGATCCGGGTCCTCCGCCGCGATGGCGACGAGTTCGGCGATCTTCGCCTCGACGTCGCGATGACGGGCCCACAGCCCCTCACCGTTCAGGACGCCGAGCGCGCCGAGCTTGCCCAGTTCGATCGCGACCGACGGCGACACCAGGGCATCGGTCGGGTGGCTCAGGATCGGCGAGGAGAACCGGTAGGCATCGATCTGCCATGAGGTGGAGACGTCCTTGGACGAACGGGTCCGACGGGACGGGACGATGCTGATGTCCCCCAGCTCGTAGGTCCGTCGGGCTGTCCGGCCCATGCCGATTTCGACGAGGTCACGCACCACTGCGCCTTTCTGCGGAGTTCAGCTGCACAACGACCCTACGGCCTGGCCCGCCGGACGAGTCCGGCGGGAACGACCTCGGGGAGTTCAGCGGGAATAGTAGTTGGGTGCCTCTGCGGTCAGCGTGATGTCATGCGGGTGGGATTCCTTCAGGCCCGCCGCGGTGATCTGGACGAACCGTGCGGTCTGCAGATCCGGGATCGTGGACGCGCCGGTGTAACCCATGGCGGCACGCAGGCCGCCGACGAGCTGATGGATCACCTGCGACAGCGGACCGCGGAACGGCACCCGTCCCTCGATGCCCTCGGGAACCAGCTTCTCCTCTTTGAGGACGTCGTCCTGGAAGTAGCGGTCCTTGGAATACGACTTCGCCTGTCCGCGACCCTGCATCGCACCCAGCGAACCCATGCCGCGGTAGCTCTTGAACTGCTTGCCGTTGACCAGGACCAGTTCGCCGGGCGCCTCGGCGGTGCCGGCGAGGAGCGAACCGAGCATCGCGGTCGACGCTCCCGCCGCGAGGGCCTTGGCTATGTCACCCGAGTACTGCAGGCCACCGTCGGCGATCACGGGCACCCCGGCCTTCTGACAGACCGCCACGGCTTCGAGGATGGCGGTGATCTGCGGGGCGCCGACACCCGCCACGACGCGGGTGGTGCAGATCGAGCCCGGTCCGACGCCGACCTTCACCGCATCGGCGCCGGCGTCGACGAGGGCCTGCGCGGCCTCGCGGGTCGCGACGTTGCCGCCGACCACATCCACCCGGTCGCCGACCTCGGCCTTCAGCTTGGCCACCATGTCGAGCACGAGCCGGTTGTGCGCGTGGGCGGTGTCGACGATGATCACGTCGGCCCCGGCGTCGGCCAGCGCCATCGCCCGGTCCCACTGCGGGTCACCGGTGCCGACGGCCGCCCCGACGAGCAACCGTCCGTCGGAGTCCTTGGTCGCCAGCGGATGCTGTTCGGTCTTGACGAAGTCCTTGACGGTGATGAGCCCGGTCAGGCGACCGTTGCCGTCGACGATCGGTAGCTTCTCGATCTTGTGCCGGCGGAGCAGTCCCAGCGCAGCCTCTGCGGAGACGCCCTCCTGGGCGGTGATGAGCGGGGCCTTGGTCATCACCTCGGCGACCGGACGGCTCTGGTCGACCTCGAACCGCATGTCGCGGTTGGTGATGATGCCGACGAGCTCACCCTCGGCGTCGACGACGGGAAGGCCGGAGATGCGGTAGCGCGCACACATGGCGTCCACCTCGGCGAGCGTGTGCGTGGGGGTGCACGTCACCGGATCGGTGACCATGCCCGCCTCGGACCGCTTGACGGTCTCGACCTGACCGGCCTGCTCCTCGATCGACAGATTGCGGTGGAGGACACCCATACCCCCGGCGCGAGCCATCGCGATCGCCATCCGGGACTCGGTCACGGTGTCCATCGCCGAACTCACCAGCGGGACCCGCAGCGTCACGTTCTTGGTCACCCGCGACGAGGTGTCGACCTCGCTGGGTATCACGTCCGACGCCGAGGGCAGCAACAGGACGTCGTCGAAGGTCAGGCCGAGCATCGCGACCTTGCCGGGATCGTCTCCACCGGTACGAACAGCAGTCATCGGACCATGGTATCGAGTCCCTTGTTGCGGCGATCGTCACACAGGAGTCTTCGCGCCGATGAGGTCGCCCGACCTACTCTCAACAGGTGCGCTCGACCGGTGAACGCCTGCGGCGCGCGCACCCGCGGATCGGCTACGGTGGTGTGGTGCGTGACCACCTGCCACCCGGCCTCCCGCCGGATCCGTTCGCCGACGATCCCAGCGATCCCGCATCCGCATTGGACAGCGTGGAGCCGGGTATCCCGTTGGACGAGAACGAGCGGCTCGCGGTCGAGGAGGATCTCGCCGATCTCGCACTCTACGAGGCCTTGCTGGCCAATCGCGGTGTACGCGGCCTGGTCGTCGTGTGCGAGGACTGCCGCGAGGACCATTACCACGACTGGGACATGTTGCGCGCCAACCTGATCCAGCTTCTCATCGACGGCACCGTCCGGCCGCACGAGCCCGCGGTGGATCCTCGTCCGGACGCCTACGTCACGTGGGACTACTGCCGCGGTTACGCCGACGCCCGTAGTCATCTCGACGACGAGCACTGACGCCCCACGGGCGTGGCGGTAAATGTCGCCGACTCTCCGGCACGGCCACATGAGCGAGGCCCCGCACCAGATCGGTGCGGGGCCTCGCTCATGATCTCAACCGACCGTTCGGGTCGGCGATGGTGCGGTCGCGTCAGCCGATCGGCCGACCGGCGTCCACGCCGGGCGGCGGTGTCCATGGGATCTCGGGGAACTCGGCCGGGAAACGGGTGACCTTCGTGCTCGACGACGGCGTCGACGGTTCTGCCGGCTCGCTCGAGGGCGGGACCGACGACGGCTCCTGCGGTTCGCTCGTCTGCTCGGACGGCGTGGTCGGTTCATCCGTCCCGCCGCCCGGAGGCGTCGACGCGTCGGGTGAGGGCTGGTCCTCGGAGTTCCGGAGATCAGGCCGGGTCGGGTCGATCGTCCCGGGCTGTTCCGCACCGGTCGACGGTGCGGGATCGGTGGTCTCGATCGGCAGACCCGCACCCGCGCGGATGCGGTTCATCCAGTCCGTCATCTCGTCACGCATCTCGTTGTCCATCGGACCCATGCGCTCCTGCGCCTCGGCCAGCAGGCTGGCCGCCGCACCCGGATCACCGGCGGCGATCGCGGCCTCGGCACGCTCGAGGTTGTTCCGGACGTCGTGGGCCGCCTGCGTCTGCGACGCGGCCTCGGCGAACACGACCTGCTTGATGCCCCACAGCGGGTCGCCGGGTTGCGAGCCCTCGGAGAGCACGGTCAGGCCGGCAGCCGCAACGATGACGATCGCGGCGGCACCCGACACGACGCGCAGGTGACGGACCATGCGGCGGCCGCGACTCGCGCGCTCGCTGGTCCCGATTGCCCGCTCGACGTCGTCGACGGACAGCAGCTCGGGCTCGGGGGTGGACACGATCTCCGACCGCCAGCCCGACAGCATCTCGGCCAGCTGATACTCGGCCGCGTCGCGGGTCGGCACCGGCACATCGCGGGTCAGCGCGTCGAGGAAGTTCTCGTCGAAGCTCAGTTCGGAGAGGTCGAGCGCGTCGTCGGAAGCGGAGAGATCGAACGCGTCGAGTCCGGACTCCGCGTCCGAGGAGAACGGGTCAACCGGGCGGGGTCCGGGCCCTGCGGGCGCCGGGCCGCTCGAACCGGGCGCGCGACGGTGCGCCGGCGGCTGACCGGGTCGATTCGGCTGGTCACCACCGGCGACACGGCGTCTACGCCAATCAGACTGTCCGCTCATCGTGACCTCCTGTCCGTCTCAACTCGTCTTTCAATTTCGCCAGCGCTCGATGCTGGGCGACTCGTACTGCTCCCGCGGTGCTGCCGATCGCCTGCGCGGTCTCCTCCGCCGACATCCCGACGATCAACCGCAGGACCAGTACCTCGCGTTGCTTCTCGGGGAGGATGCCCAGCAGGGCTCTCATCCGCCTGCTGCCGTCGGCATCGATCGCGAACTGCTCGGGACCCCCGGTGACGTGTGAGACCTCGGGGATCTCCTCGACCGGGTCCGACTTCACCCGTGCCGCCACCCGCATGGCGTCGGCGACCTTGTGCGAGGCGATGCCGTAGACGAAGGCCATGAACGGTTTGCCCTGGTCACGGTACCGTGGCAACGCGGTCATCACCGCCATCAATGCCTCCTGCGCGATGTCGTCGGCGGAGAACAGATGCCGTTCCCCTACCCCGATGCGTCCTCGGCAGTAGCGCAAGATCGGTTCCTGCACGCTTTCGAGAACTGACGTGAGAGCTGCCCGATCGCCTTGGCCCGCGGCCCGGACGGCGTCGTTCAACTCACCACCTGTCAACTTCATCGCGCGTAGGAATCCCCGTGTTACAAGTCGGCCAACCGGTCTAATTGCCGGTCCTGGTCCGGGCCCCGGCACGGTGACGCCGCCGGTGGCGATCGTCGTGGCACGCGGCTGGAGAGCGCGTTCCGGCGACGTCTCCGGCGGCGACGACGTGGCAGACCCCAACACACCTTAGCGATCAACCGTCCGGCATCAGCGCCATGCCCTTGCCGATCAGCGTGGCGCGGAGCCGGCGGTGGTGAACGGCCTCGTCGCCGGACGCGGCTCCGGTGCCCAGCAGGAGGCTCATCGCCGCCCACTCCAGGGGCAGGAGGGCCTCGTCGCGAGCGTCGGCGACGACGTCCCGCGCCGCGTTCGCGGTGCCACCCCGATCCCCCGCGCCCGCGGCGGCAGCCGCGGCGATCAACGCAGTCTTCACTCGATGGCGGGCCGGGACCGGAGTCGCCGCGTCGTGCATCTCCCGCACCAGCAGTGCCCCCGCTCGGGCGTGTTCGAGCCCGGACGCCACGTCACCGCGGTACAGACCGAGTTCGGCGCTCACCCATTCCCAGCGCAGGCGGCAGCGCGTGGCCGTCATCCAGTCCGCGTCCGCCGGCCGCCAGGACCACTGTTCGGGGTTCGCCCCGACCGGCCGCTCGTCCGTGGGATCGAGGACCGTTCGCGCCCGGTCGAGCAGCCGACGGGACGCATCGAACCGCAGCAGACCCAGATTGTCGGCCGCGAGCCCGACGAGTCCGTCCGCGACCGCCGCTCGGATGAGCGAGACCTCGCGTGGCCCGGGGCCCGGTGCACCCGGCTCGGCCCGGGCGCCGGAGATGCCGACGGTGAGGAGGGCTCGACCGTCGACCCCATGCGAGATGTGGTGTCGCCCGGCCTGGCGGATCAGAGAGGCCCGCGTGCTCTGACACAGCGACAGCACGGCGAGGTGGGGGTCGGTGGGCGCGGATACCCGCGCCCGTACACCGGCGACCCGTTCGAGGGACGCGAGTTCGGTGAGCGCGCGGGCGTAGTTCCCGTCCCCGCCGGCGGAGACCGCCGCGGCCCACGCATGCAGCAGCGGGACCACCGAAGGTCGCATCGAGGGGTGTCGACGCAGCTCAACGGCTTTGTCGAGCGTCGAGGAGGTGTTCTTGGTCACTCGATCTTTTTCGGTTTGCATGAATTTAACGAACGATTCCCAACGTTAATTCTCTGGACAGATCACGGGTGCATCATCGGAAGATTTCCGCCGTGTAAATCGGTTCGATCGACGTCACCACACCCCTACGTCCGACGCGCTGGACGGAGACCTGGACTAGGCAGCCATCATTGCAGGTCACACCGGGTCGGTCGCCCCGGTTAAGGGGGTACCGCAACGACGCATCCGCGCTGTGCTATCCAACCGCGATCACCTAACCCGCCGTTAACATTTCTGAGACTTTCGCAGCAATCCTGTCCCAATTCAGGGCTATTGACGCAATTTCTCAGGCCCGCTTAATGTGAGTTCAGCGTTGCAGGAAATCGACGTTTCCCACCGAAGCACCCCGGTGCGGCCCACGACAAGGAGTAGCTGTCATGCCTCAGCCCAATCATCTCCCCGGCCCCAACGCTGACATCTGGGACTGGCAGATGTCAGGACTCTGCCGCGGCGTCGACTCGTCGATGTTCTTCCATCCGGACGGCGAACGCGGCCGCGCCCGAGCGCAGCGTGAGCGACGCGCCAAAGAGATGTGCCACCAGTGCCCGGTCATCGCGCAATGCCGGGAGCACGCACTCGCGGTGGCGGAGCCGTACGGCATCTGGGGCGGACTGTCCGAATCCGAGCGCAGCATCTTGATGAAGCGGGGCGTCGGCCGCCGGATGGCCAGCTGAGGCCAGGGGCGTCGAACCCGACCAGACCACGACCCCGAGAGCCGGGCATCCCTGCGAGGATGCCCGGCTCTCGTGTTCGTCGAACTGCGCGGAGTTACGTCAGTGCGCGTGCCCGTGTCCGGCGTGACCGGCCGGTTCGTCGGCCGGCTGATCGGTAATCGCCGTCTCGGTGGTCAGCACCATGCGGGCCACCGACGCGGCGTTGACGACCGCCGACCGGGTGACCTTCACCGGGTCGATGATGCCTTCGGCGACGAGGTCGCCGTAGGACAGGCTCGCGGCGTTGAACCCCGAGCCCTCGGCCCCACCGGCGACCTTGTCGACCACGACCGCGCCGTCGAGTCCGGCGTTCGCGGCGATCCAGTAGAGCGGCGCCCGCGCGGAGTCGCGGACGACCCGCACGCCGAGGACTTCGTCACCGGTCAGGGACTCGGCGAGGGCGTCGAGCTTCTTCGACGCCTGCACGATGGCCGAGCCACCACCGGGGATGATCCCCTCCTCGACGGCGGCCTTGGCCGCCGCGACGGCGTCCTCGACGCGGTGCTTGCGCTCCTTGAGCGCGGTCTCGGTGGCCGCACCCACGCGGATCACCGCGACACCACCGGAGAGCTTTGCCAGACGCTCGGCGAGCTTCTCCTTGTCCCAGTCGGAGTCGGACTGCTCGATCTCCCGACGCAGCTGTGCCGAACGGTCCGCGATCGCGTCCTTGGTGCCGGCACCCTCGACGAGGGTGGTGGCGTCCTTGGTGACGACGACGCGACGGACCGAGCCGAGCACCTCGAGACCGACCGTCGGCAGGCTCAGGCCGATGTCGGAGGAGACGACGGTTCCGCCGGTGACGATCGCGAGGTCTTCGAGGAAGGCCTTGCGGCGGTCGCCGAAGAACGGCGCCTTGACGGCGACGGCGCGGATCGTCTTGCGGATCGAGTTCACGACGAGGGTCGACAGCGGCTCGCCCTCGACATCTTCGGCGATGATCAGCAGCGACTTGCCTGCTTCGACGACCTTCTCCAGCAGCGGCAGGAAGTCCGGCAGGGAGCTGATCTTGTCGCGGTAGAGCAGGACCAGCGCGTCCTCGAGAACCGCTTCCTGGCTGTCGAGATCGGTGACGAAGTAGGGCGAGAGGAAGCCCTTGTCGAACTGGACGCCCTCGGTGATCTCGAGGTCGGTGCTCAGCCCCGAGCTCTCCTCGACGGTGACGACACCGTCGGCGCCGACCGCGGTCATCGCCTTGCCGACCATCTCGCCGATCTCCTCGTCGCGGGAGGACACGGTGGCGATCTGGGCGATGGCCTGTTCACCGGCGACGGGGGTCGCAGCGGCGAGCAGGGCCTCGCTCAGCGCATCGGCGGCCTTGCTGATGCCCTGCCCGAGAGCGATCGGGTTGGACCCGGCGGCGACGTTGCGCAGGCCGGCCTTGACCATCGCCTGTGCCAGCACGGTCGCAGTGGTGGTGCCGTCGCCCGCCACGTCGTTGGTCTTGGTGGCGACGGACTTCACCAGTTGCGCGCCGAGGTTCTCGAACGGATCGTCGAGCTCGATGTCGCGCGCGATGGTGACGCCGTCGTTGGTGACACTCGGTCCGCCGAACGCCTTGGCGAGGACCACGTGCCGTCCACGCGGGCCGAGGGTGACCTTCACGGTGTCGGCGAGCTGGTCGATGCCTCGCTCGAGCGCCCGGCGCGCGGTTTCGTTGAATTCAATCTGCTTGGCCATGAATCACTTTCTGCAACGGGAGCCTGTCGGCGTAACGCACATCGCCCCGGTACCCCTGCACGGGGCGCCGGGGCGATGTGAGACGCGATGAAGGCTCGCGGGGTCTAACTCGGCCGGAGTTCGGTGCCGGTCCTACTTGCCGATGACGGCGAGGACGTCGCGCGCCGAGAGGATCAGGTACTCCTCGCCGGCGTACTTGATCTCGGTGCCGCCGTACTTGCTGTAGATGACGGTGTCACCTTCCTTGACGTCCACGGGGACGCGGTTGCCCTGCTCGGTGACCCGACCCTCGCCGACGGCGATGACGGTGCCTTCCTGCGGCTTCTCCTTGGCGGAGTCCGGGATGACCAGGCCCGACGCGGTGGTCGTCTCGGCCTCGACGGCCTGCACCAGGATCTTGTCCTCAAGCGGCTTGATGTTCACGCTCGCCACGATGTGAGTCCTCAACTTTCGTACTGAGAAAGAATCTGCACGTTCACGGCCCTGCAAAACCCCGTCGTCGCGGGTGTCCGAGGCTTCGGTCAGCGCCATCTAGCACTCTATACATGCGAGTGCCAGCACTCAAGGGTGGAGGCTGCAAAAACCCGGCCGTGTTCGCTCCCCGCGAAGACGGCCGGGCCGTCCGCTACAGCTGACTGACACGCACCGACATCGCCGGGTCCGACGCCACGGTCAGCGGCGAGGGCGCCGCTCCCCCGCCGATCACATGAGCGCCGAGCGTCGCGATCATCACGCCGTTGTCGGTGCACAGGCGCGGCTTCGGAACCCGCAGGTCGATCCCGGCCGCCCCGCAGCGTTCCTCCGCCAGCGATCGGATGCGCGAATTGGCGGTGGCACCTCCGCCGAGGACCAGGGTGTCCACCCCGAGGTCACCGCAGGCCCGGACCGCCTTCATCGTCAGCACGTCGGCCACCGCCTCCTGGAACGAGGCCGCGACGTCCGCCACCGGTACCTCCACACCGTCGCGCACGCATTTCTCGACATACCGTGCGACCGCGGTCTTGAGTCCGCTGAAGGAGAAGTCGTGCCGCGAGTCGCGGGGACCGGTCATACCGCGTGGGAAGGCGATCGCACCCGGGTCACCCTCACGGGCGACGCGGTCCAGCGCCGGCCCCCCGGGAAAACCGAGATCGAGCAGGCGGGCGACCTTGTCGAAGGCCTCCCCGGCCGCGTCGTCGACCGTGGTGCCCAGTTCGACGATGGGCTCGGCGAGATCGGTGACGTGCAGCAGGTGCGTATGTCCACCGGAGACCAGCAGTGCGACGCACTCCGGCATCGGTCCGTGCTCGAGGGTGTCCACCGCGACGTGCCCGCCGAGATGGTTCATCGCGTACAGCGGCACGTCCCAGGCGAGTGCGTAGGCCTTCGCCGCGGCCACCCCGACGAGCAACGCGCCGGCGAGTCCCGGCCCGATGGTGACCGCGATGGCGTCGGGGCGGTCGATCCCGGCCGCCTCCCGCGCCCGACGCATCGTGGGGACGATCGCCTCCAGGTGCGCTCGGGAGGCGATCTCGGGGACCACGCCGCCGAACCGGGCGTGTTCGTCCACGCTCGACGCGACCTCGTCGGCCAGCATCGTCGCGAATCCGGGTGTGTCGCCGTCGCCCGGCGTCCACCGGACGATGCCGACACCCGTTTCGTCGCAGGAGCTTTCGATGCCGAGAACGATCACGCCGGGCCCTCCTCCGGTTCGAGCGGCCGGCCCGACACCGGGAGCCGCAACATCGTGTAGGCATCCGCGCCGGACGGCTGATAGTAGTTGCGGCGAAGACCCGCGGTGCTGAACCCGTGATGTGAGTACAGCCCGATAGCCACCTCGTTGTCGGTGCGTACCTCCAGGAACACCGCGGCGTCGTTCTCGTCCGCGACGGCGAGCATGGCCTCGAGCAGCGCCCGGCCCACTCCCCGTCCCCGATGGTCCGGATCGACGGCGATGGTGTGGATCTCGCACTCCCAGGCGTCGGGTTGCCCGAGCGTGGAGATCCCGGCGTAACCGATGACGTCGGCGCCGAGGCGCTCCCGAGCCGCGAAATAGGTGTTGTACGGGGCGTTGAGTTCGGCGCGGAAAGCCGCGGCGGGCCAGGGTGAGTCGTCGGCGAACATCCGCCGTTCCATCGCGGCGCAGCGCGGGATGTCACCGAAGGTGAGCGCGTCGATGACCAGCTCCGGTGTGGTCATCGCGCCGCACCCGCCCGACGGGCCTTCTGCTCGACCGCGTCGGGGCGTCGTAGATACAGCGGCACAAGGGGTTCGGGTTCGGCGCCCGCGACGATGTCGGCGGCAGCCGCCATGACCACCCCGCGTACGGTCGGCACGCCGGTCGCGGGTGGATCACCGGTCCAGCCGGCGAGTTCGAGGTGGGCCGCAGAACCCGCCACCGCACCGATCCGCCCCCCGGCGACATCGGGGGCGAGCTCCTCGGCGACCACCGCGGGCGCGGTCACCTCGGGGCCGCGCACACGACGGCCACCCTCGTAGAGCGCCCAGTAGACCTCGCGCCGGCGCGCGTCGGTCACCACCAGAGCTCGCGATCCTGCGTCGTCCGGACCGGCGTCGACGGCAAGCGCATCGAGGGAGCACACGCCATACGCCGGTATCCCCAGCGCGTCGGCGAAGGCGGCGCCGGTCGCCATCCCCACCCGGAGTCCGGTGAACGGCCCAGGCCCGCAGCCGACGACCACCGCGGTCAGTTCGGTTCGGGCCGTGCCGGATTCGGCAAGACACTCGGCGACCAGGGTGGTGAGCAGTTCCGCGTGCCGTCGGTGGTCGGCGACCACCCGTTCGGCCAGCACGCGCACCTCACCGTCGCGCAGTTCGGCCACTCCGGCCACCACCGAATCGGTGGCGGTGTCGACCGCCAGCACCAGACCCTGACTCATTCCGCGCTCACCCACTCCCACTCGGCGTGTCGCACATCGGTTTCGGTGTCCCGTCGCAGCCGCACGACCAGATGCCGGTCGGCGAGCCGCTCGGCCACACCTTCGCCCCACTCGACGACGACGACCGCCTCGTCCAGGTCGGAGTCCAGGTCCAGGGCATCGAGTTCGTCGAGCATCCCGGACCCGCTTCCCGTACCGCCGAGCCGATAGGCGTCGACGTGGACCATCCCCGGGCGGTCGGGCCGGCCCGGCCGGTGCTCGCGGGCGATGATGAACGTCGGCGAGGTCACCCGCCCCTCGACGCCGAGACCGGCACCGATCCCGCGGGCCAGCGCCGTCTTTCCTGCGCCCAACGGACCGTCGAGGATGACCACGTCACCTGCGGACAGGGTCGACGCCAGCTCGGCGCCGAAGGCCTCGGTGTCGTCGACCTCGGGAAGGTCGCGCGTTCCCCGGGGACCCACGCCGCTCATCGGCGGCCTCGCTTCCACCAGCGCCGACGAGGGGCCGGCAGAGCGATCCGCGCGCGATCCACCAGTTCGGCGATCGCGTCGCTGACGAGCCGGGGCTCCTCCATCTGAACCATGTGGCCGGCGCCCTTGGCGACGACCAGGCGGGAATCAGCGCCCAGTTGGGAGTACATCCGGACCGAGTTGCGCAACGGCGTGAGCCGGTCCCGGTCGCCGCACACGACCGTGGTCGGCACCTGGGCGACCACCGGCAGGGCGGTCGACTCGTCGTGGATCTCCAAGGCGTGCAAGAAGTTCACGATGGTCTCGATCGGCGTGCTCTGGATCATCGTGTCCACCGCGGCGCCGAGGGCCGGACTGTAGAACGTCGGCCCGAAACTCGCCGCGACCAGCACCGGTTCGAGGGCGGCGCGGGTCAGTCCGCGGCCCGCCTGGACCAGGCGCGGCGCGCGGCGCACACTCATCCGGAAGGCATCCACCACCGGATTGCGCAGTCCCTCACCGAGTCCGGCGTCGGTGACACCGCGCGACGCCGTCGCCACCAGCGCCACCCCGGCGACCGGACCGTGCGACGAGAACAATGCCGGGTGCCGGCGCGCGAGCCCCATCAGCGTCATGCCGCCCATCGAATGACCCACGAGGACAACGGGTCCCTCAGGTACGGTGGCACGGATCACCGCTGCCGCGTCGTCGGCCAGCTGCGCGATCGTGCAGGTCTCGGTCGGGGCCGGGTCGCTCTCCCCGTGCCCCCGGTGATCGAAGAACACCAGCCGGTAGTTGCGATCGTGCCACTCGGCGGCGAGTTGCTCGCGCTGGAAATGCCAGCTCGACAGCCGGAGGCTGAAGCCGTGCACGAACACGATCGTGAGGTCGGGCACGGAGCCCTCCGACACCGTCCCGAGGTCGACGATCCGCACCGCTAGATCCAGGCCGTCATCGGCGGTGACCGCGGTCCCCCGCTCGCGGTAGAGCGCGGTCAGATCGACATCGGCGTGCGGGTCCGGCCGGCCCAC
This sequence comes from Gordonia sp. ALPHA1B1, assembly GCF_005502615.1. Classification (NCBI taxonomy): domain Bacteria; kingdom Bacillati; phylum Actinomycetota; class Actinomycetes; order Mycobacteriales; family Gordoniaceae; genus Gordonia; species Gordonia sp. ALPHA1B1. The sequence goes on from NZ_SCOC01000007.1 coordinate 71,392, forward strand.
CACGCTCTTGCGGGCGATGTTGCGCGCTGCCCCGACGGCTGCCATGCCGCCCAGGGCGGCAATCCCCGCCACCCCGGCCAGCAGCCCGACCCGGTCGGAATCCACCAATGCTGCCTCGCTCACTGTCCGGTCCCCATGGACTTCGTGGTTGCCGTGGTCTCGGGGTCGAGCCCGACCTGCGTCTCGCCGAGGTAACGACGGACCACGCGCGTCCCGACCTGGGAGACGATCTCGTAGTCGATGGTGCCGATCGCGTCCGCCCAGTCCTTCGCGGTGGGGCCGCCCGAGGCGCCGGTGCCGAACAGTTCGGCCTGGTCCCCCTCGCGGACACCCGCGCCGTCGGGTCCGAGGTCGACGACCAGCTGATCCATGCAGATGCGGCCCACCCCGTCGAACATCCGCTCGCCGATCCGGACCCGGATCCGGCCCGATAGCAGTCGCGGCACGCCGTCGGCGTACCCCGCGGCGACCACGGCCACCACCGTGTCGCGCGGCGCGATCCACGTCTCGCTGTAGGACACGCCCTGTCCCGCGGCGACCTTCTTCACGAGCGCGATGGTCGCGGTCAGGGTCATCGCCGGGATCAGCCCGAAGTCGCCGCGTGCCGGTACCGGGGTTCGGCCGTAGACGGCGATCCCCGGCCGAACCAGGTCGCGGGCGAGATCCGGACGGGTCAGCGCGGCAGGCGAATTGGCGATGTGGACCACCTGCGGTGCAGCGCCGAGGCGGGTCAGGTCGGCGACCGCGGCGTCGAGCCGCTGCGCCTGTGCGTCGTTCAGCGGGTGCTCGGGTTCGTCGCCGCGCGCGAGGTGGCACATCGCCGCACGCAGGGTCACCGAGCCGTCGACGTGCGCCTTCGCCACCCGCTCGGCGAAATCCGCCCATTCGTCCACCGCGACGCCGCTGCGATTGAGGCCGGTGTCCACCTTCGCGGTGACGACCGCGGACCGACCGGTGCGGTGTGCCGCCGCAATCACCGCGTCGAGCTGGGAGATCGACGAGAGTGCGATGTCGATGCCGTCGGCGATCGCTCCGGCGAAGTCGGCTCCCGGCGTGTGCAGCCACGCGGTGATCGGGGCGTCGATGCCGGCGGCGCGGAGCGCGGCGGCCTCGGTGAGGTGCGCGACCCCGAGTTCGGCGGCGCCGGCCGCGAGCACGGCGCGGGCCACCGGCAGGGCGCCATGGCCGTAGGCGTCGGCCTTCACGACCGCCATCACGTCAGCGCCCGAAGCGGCGCGCAGCACGCCGACGTTGTGGGCGATCGCGCCGAGATCCACGGTCGCGGTCAGAGCAGGGGAAGTCATCGTCGACCATTGTCCCAGATCGCCGGGGGCGGCTCGTCCCGGCTGCCTCCGGCGTGAGGTGCGCGTCGTTCTGCGGAGATGGTCTGAGTAGTCACACCGATGCGCGGCGTCGGGCAGGACGGTTGAGTGGACCCCGACGCTGATCCCGAACCGCCGCACCACCGGAAGTCACCATGTACACGAACTCGAATCCGCAGGACCCCGCCGTTCTCGCCTCGGTCCGCCTGCGCCCAGCCCACGACCTCGCCGGCTTCGTGCCCGCCGGCTTCGTGCCCGTCGACCCGATCGTCCCGCCCGCGCGCCCGGGTCGGCCGGGCCTGCGCGCATCGCTCACGTCGTGGGCCGCCAACACGATCGGGTGGGTGGCGTTCGCCAAGGCCGCGGTGCTCTTCCTTCTCGCCCTCGGGCACGCCATGGCGGGCGAACCCGCCGACGGGTACGGGGTCGCGGCTCTCGTCGCCTTCGGCGTGGGAGTACTCATGACGATCGTCGCCTGCGCGGGTCTCGTCGTGTCATTCGTCCAGCGGGTCAGGCACGGCGCCTTTCGGCGCCCGGGCGTCATCGCCGACGCGATCGTGCTGTCGTCGGTCACCGCGTTCAGCGTGCTGACGGCGCTGTACCCGCTCGCGTTCGTGCTGGCGGCGTGGTGAACTCGCGGATCGCCGGCCGCAGCGCCCCCAGCAGCGTCGACGCCCCGATCGGCGCGCCGCCACTCGCGAGCTGCGCCGCCCGGGCGTGGACGCGCGCGGCCGACGCACCGGCGACCAGCGGCGACCTCCCGGCGGCAAGCAGGGCCCCGGCGATCCCCGACAGGACGTCGCCGGCCCCGGCGGTCGCCGCCCACGACGACACGGCGTCGTTGCCCAGGACGTGACCCGTCGGGTCGGCGACCAGCGTGATACGTCCCTTGAGCAGCACCGTGACGCCCCACCGCGCGGCGAGACCGGAGACGGCGGTCAGACGGTCGGCGCCCAGTTCGGTACCGGTCAAGCGGGCGAATTCGCCGGCGTGCGGGGTCAGCAGCGTCGGTGCCGTCCGCCCGTCGACGAGCCCGGGGTCGCGGGCGATCAGGGTGAGCGCGTCGGCGTCGGCCAGGACCGGCAGATCGGTGTCCAGGACGGTACGCAGGGTCGTCGCGGCCGCATCGTCGGTACCCATGCCGGGGCCGAGGACCCACGCCTGCACGCGTCCGGCACCGGCGAGGTCGGGCGTGGCGACGACCTCCGGCCACTGCGCCACCACCTCGGCGTGGGCGGAGCCGACGAACCGGGTCATTCCGGAGGTCGCGGTCACCGCCGCGCCGGTGGCGAGGACGGCCGCACCGGGGTACCGATGCGACCCGGCGATCACCCCGACCACCCCCTGCGTGTACTTGTCGTCCCCGGGACCCGGTGTCGGCCAATCGATCTCGTCGTCGGTCAAGGTGGCGAGCGGCGAATCGGCGGGGTCGCCGAGGCCGGCGTCATCGAGGCCGATGTCGACGAGGACGACCCGCCCGCACTGTGGGGCGGCGAGCAGGTGGGCGCGGCGACGGAAGCCGAAGGTGACGGTGATGTCGGCACGCACCGCCGGGTCGTGGACCTCACCGGTGTCGGCGTCGACGCCCGACGGCAGGTCGACCGCGACGACGGTGGTTTCCGGACCGACCACCGCGAAGACCTCGGCGGCGTTCGCCCGCAGCGGCCCCCGGCCACCGAGTCCGACCACGCCGTCGACGATCACCTCGAGGCCGTCGGGTAGCCGCTCGCCGATCCGTCCGCCGGCGGCGCGGAATGCCCGCAGCCCGGCGGCGTGGGCGCGGTCCGGGGCGAGCAGGACCGCGTCGACCCGCACGCCGCGGCGGCACAGCTCGGCACCGGCGAACAGCGCGTCGCCGCCGTTGTCCCCCGCACCGACGACCAGCCCGACCGACCGTCCATAACATCCGCCGGTCCGGCTCAGCTCTGCCGCGATCACCCGGGCGACGCCGTGCGACGCCCGGCGCATCAGGACGCCGTCGGTGAGCAGGTTCCCCGTCGCCCGCTCGGCGGCGCGGACCTCATCGGCCGTCAGGTACCGGATCGGCATGCGGAACCGCTATTCGACGGTCACCGACTTGGCCAGGTTCCGCGGTTTGTCGACGTCGTAGCCACGGGCCTGCGCGACGCTCGCCGCGAACACCTGCAGCGGCACGGTCGACACCAGCGGTTGCAGGAGCGTCGGCGTCTTCGGGATGGGGATGAACTCGTCGGCGACGGCACGGGCGGCCGCGTCGTCGGGCTCGGCGATGACGATCGTGCGGGCTCCGCGGGCCTGGATCTCGCGGATGTTGCTGACCATCTTCGAGTGCAGCACGGCGCGGCCGTCCGGCGAGGGCATGACCGTGATCACCGGGAGCCCGTCCTCGATCAGCGCGATCGGCCCGTGCTTGAGCTCGCCGGCCGCGAACCCCTCGGCGTGCATGTACGCGAGTTCCTTGAGTTTGAGAGCGCCCTCGAGCGCCACCGGATACCCGACATGCCGGCCGATGAACAGCACCGTGTTGTGGTGCGCCAGCGAACGCGCCAGCTCCCGGACCGGCTCCATCGTGTCCAACACCTGCGCGACCGAGTCGGTCATCGCCTCGATGGCCGCGAACTCGCGGGCGACCTCGTCGGCGTACTTCGTGCCGCGTGCCTGCGCAAGCGCGAGCCCCACGAGATAGGCGGCGACGATCTGCGCGAGGAAGCACTTCGTCGACGCGACGCCGATCTCGGGGCCCGCGTGGGTGTAGAGAACCGCGTCGGATTCCCGGGGGATCTGTGCCCCGTTGGTGTTGCAGATCGCGAGGACGCGTGCCTTCTGGTCCTTCGCGTGCCGGACCGCCTCGAGCGTGTCGGCGGTCTCACCGGACTGCGAGATGGCCACCACCAGGGTCGACCGGTCGAGAACCGGGTCGCGGTAGCGGAACTCACTGGCGAGTTCGATCTCGACCGGGAGGCGCGTCCAGTGCTCGATCGCGTACTTGGCCAGCAGCCCGGCGTGGTAGGCGGTGCCGCAGGCCACCACGAACACCTTGTCGACGTCGCGCAGATCGTCGTCGGTCAGGCGTTGCTCGTCGAGCACGATGCGACCGTTCTGCAGGTGCCCGAGGAGGGTGTCGGCGATCGCGCGCGGCTGCTCGGCGATCTCCTTGAGCATGAAGAAGTCGTAGCCGCCCTTCTCCGCGGCCGCGAGATCCCAGTCGATGTGGAACGGCTTGCCGTCCCGGGCGTTCTCGTCGAAGTCGGTGACCGTGTACGAGTCGGCGGTGATCACCACGACCTCGTCCTGGCCGAGCTCGACCGCGTCCCGGGTGTGTTCGATGAAGGCCGTGACATCCGACGCGAGGAACATCTCGCCCTGCCCGACACCCACCACGAGCGGGGTCGACCGCCGCGCGGCGACGATGGTGTCCGCGTGGTCGGCATGGGTGAACACGAGCGTGAACGCACCTTCGAGGCGACGCAGCGCCGCATACGCGCTAGCCACGAAGTCGCCGGCGGTCGGCCCGAACGCGTAGTACTTCGACACGAGGTGCACGGCGGTCTCGGTGTCGGTCTCGGACACGAACTCGATGCCGTCGTCCTCGAGTTCGGCGCGTAGCTCGGCGTAGTTCTCGATGATGCCGTTGTGGACGACGGCGAGCTTGCCGTCGTCACTGGCGTGCGGATGCGCGTTCCGATCGGTCGGCTTGCCGTGTGTGGCCCACCGCGTGTGTCCGATGCCGGTCGTGCCCGACAGCGACTCGCGACCGACCGCGGCGATCTGCTTCTCGAGGTTCTCCAGCCGGAGTGCCTTCTTCTGGATCGCGGTGCTTCCCTCGCCGTCGAGGATCGCGACGCCCGCCGAGTCGTACCCGCGGTATTCCATCCGCCGCAACGCGTCGACGACGATGTCCAGGGCATCGCGCCGCCCCACGTATCCCACGATTCCACACATAGCTAGTCAGGGTACCTGCGGACGCGCGAGCGGCAGCGCGGCGCGTCGGGTGCCGAGCGGGGGTCACAGCAGGCCGCCACCGGGTACCGCGGCACGGACGTCACTCGATGGTGTCGGGCACCACCGCGTTCGGGGCCCGGGACGGCACCGGACTCGCCGCACGGCGGCGTTTGCGCTCTTTCGCGCCGAGCAACTTGGCGATCTTGTCCTGGATCTCCGGCGGATCGTCGAGGTCCACCGCGGGCACCTTGCCGAGCTCGGTGTCGGCGTCGGCGAAGGCCTCGTACCGGCTGTCGTCGTCGAGGGTGTGCAGCAGGAATCCCGTGGTCAGGGCGCGTGCGGCGGTGTGCGTCTTCTTGTCGGCGCCGTTGCCGCCGAGGAGTGATTTGATCGACCGGTGCTCGATCAGCCCGCGGGACGTCGCGGCCGGCGGGGTACGCAGCACCACACCGGGACGGGGATCGGCGGCCGACTCCGACCCGTACGCCTGTGCCAGGGGCAGGGCGTTGCCGTCGATGGTGTCGAGTTCGCCGATCGCCGACACGATGAGTCCCGGAGCACTCACCCGGCGGGCCGCGGGCAGGAGTTGCGCAGTCGTCGGCGCCGGGAACAGTGCGACCACCCCCCGGGCCGGCGGTTGCGGCTGACCGTGCAGCACGCCCTCCGACGCGGCCAATACCGCTGCGGCGGCACCGAAGCCGTGGCCGGCGAACCCGATCTTGCGCGGGTCGACGGTGATCTCGCCGAAGCCGAGCGGGACCCGGGTCACGATCGACAGCGCTGAACGGAGCTGGGCGGCCATCGTGTCGTCGGACGCGAGCAGGCCTCGCTGACCCGCCGGGACGGCGACGACGATGCCCCAGGACGCGAGGTGGTGGCACAGGTCGCGGTAGCGCTCGACCGACGTCATCCACCCGTGCCCGAACGCGATGGCGGGGAGCCGTTCGCCCTCGGCGGGAGTGAACACGACACCCGGGGTCCCGACGATCCCGAGGTCGCCGCGCAACACGCGATGGGGGCCGCGTCGGGCGAGCGCCTTCATCAGCTTCGCGGGCGACTGCGTCGGCTTCTGCTGCTTCTTGCCTGGCACAGCAGACAGCCTATGTGTTGCGCGGCGGCAGATGGGGACTGGCGTCGGCCACGTCGGCCGGCAACATGATGCCCGGGGTGGCGTCCGCGGCGTCGGCGGCGTTCTCGAGGTCGTCCCGGAGTTGCTGCGTCTCCGACCGCACCGCGTTGCGGCGATGCTCGTCCATGGCGAGTTCGAGGTCCCGCTGTCGAGCGGAGAACACGTGCGACGCCTCCGCGACGCCGGCGGTCGCGGTGCGGGCGAGGGCCTCGATCTGGTCGGCGAGGTTCACTGGTCACCCGCCAGCGCCAGATCACCCGACGATCGGTCCGGCGATGCCTCCGGTTCCGGCCCCGACCGATTCTGTTCCGACCGATTCGGTTCCGCGGCTTCGGTTTCGGCGACCACCCCGGTTGCCGCCTCGACGGTGGCCGAGGCCGTCGGCCCCGACGCGACGGGCGCGTCGTGTCCCTCGGCGCCGCCCAGCCGGAACGGGACGTCGACGCCGTCGTCGCGGGGTGCGCGCGCCGACTCGTCGGGCTCCGACGACCGTACGGACGCCGGGGGCTCGGACGCGGCCGCACCTGACACCGACACCGAGGACTCTGATCGTGCCGCGGCGGTCGCCGCCCCGGTTTCCGCCGGCCGGGCATCGGTTGTCGATTCGGCCATCCAGGTCTGGGGTCCCGGTGCGGGCGCGGCGACGGTCTGAGCCGGTGCCGCCGCGGACGGTGATCCCGGCGATACGACCGGGACGGCGTGCGGGGGCCCGGCGTCGACCGGATAGGCCTCGTCGTCGATGCCGTCGACGGACCGGTTGAGGAGGTCGAGGATTCCGGCGATCCCGCGGGTCGTCGTCTCGAGCGAGGTGCTGAACAGGGCCAGCCGGGACGAGATGTCCTCGACCGCCACCCCGATCGGCACGCGACCGGTGAGCACCGCCTGCGGCAGTTCCGCCGGCGGCACCCCGGCCGCGGTCGGTGCCGACAACCGGGCGACGGCCAGATAGCAGGTGCGCAGCAGGCGGTCGATGCCCGACGCCGCGGCCGAGGTGGCGTCGGTGAGCGTGCGCAGGATGTGCAGATCCGATTCGGCGCGACGCTGATGGTCGATGACCGTCGTGAGGGCGACGGCCGCGGACTCGCTGTTCCAGCCGTCGTCGAGGCGGACCTGCTGTTCGGGGAGATGGTGGAGTTGTTCGGACACGGCCCGGTGCGCCGACACCAGGGCGCGGCTGTCCGCGGACAAGGCCGCGATGTCGAATCCGTCGACCACGCGGAGTCCGTTGCGGAGGGTGGCATCGTCGGGGGCGGCGACCCCCATCAGACGCCCGGCCGCCACGAGTTCGATCAACGTCTCGACGCCACCCCGGGCGTCGGACCTCAGCACCGACAGCGAGTCCACGCCTCGTCTCACCGGCCGTCCACCCCCGAGGGCGGCAGCGCTCGCGAGATCTCGCCCGCCACGCGCCGATCCCCGTCCGCCATGGTCAGCGCACTGTTGCGGAGAGTGTCCGCGAGCGCCGCAGCGGCCGTGGCCTGCACCCGTAACCGGCGCGACAGGGTCGCGCTCATCTCGGCGTACGCCGCGGCCGACGGCCCGAAGGCGACCGTGTTCTCGTCTCCTGCGATCGACTCCCGAGCCCAGGTCCCGAAGTCGTGTGCGGCCAGATCGTCGGCGACCGCCGACAACACCAGCGAGGACCTGCGGTAGTACGCCGACACCGCGGACACCCGGGCGGTGTCCATCGAGATCGGGCGCGACCCGACACCGTCCGCACCGTCGCCGTTCATGTCACCCCTCCCCGACGCGCGTCCGCCAGTTCACTGCGATCCTCCGAGCGGCCCTGCATTCTTGGACGCACGGCAGCGGCCGCCGGTTCCCGGGAATTCTCCGGACACGCAGGGAATTGTCGCGTACGGAGGGGCGAGGCGCCAGTGCGCCATCAGGCGGGCGGTCAGTCGGGCAGTTCGATGCCGTGCGAGGTCACGGCGTCGAGCAGAGCGGTGGGCCGGTCGGCGGCCGGGACGTCGTGGACCAGCGCGAACGCGCAGCCGAGGGCGCGCGCCCCGCCGTCGGCGGTCTCGCTGTCCCCGACCATCAGCACCTCGTCGGCCGGCACACCCAGCGGGTCGAGCGCGGCGTGGAAGATCCGGGGGTCGGGTTTGATCGCCCCGACCTCGTACGACAGCGCGAACGCGGCGACGAGGTCCTCGACGCCGTGCAGAGCCAGGACCTTGCGCAGGTCGAAGGCGATGTTGCTGACGATGCCGACCGGAACCCCTGCCGCACCGAGCTTCTGCAGCACCGCGACGGTGTCGGCGAACGGAACCCACGAGGACGGGTCGAGCACCCGGTTGTAGAGAGCGTTCGCGTGGTCGGCATTGCTCATCCCGACCGTGCGCAGCAACGCCAGGTAACCGGTCCGATGCAGCGCCGGGTCGAGATCACGACGTTCCCAGGCATCCTGGTCGGCACCGACGACGCCGTCGGGCAGACCGACGGGTGCGACCATGCGCCGGATGATGTCCGCCTGACGGTCGCGGTCGAACTCGGCACCGGAGTCGTCGCGCAGGTCGGCGAACCACTCGTCGCGCGCCTCGAAGCGGAACAGGGTGCCGGAGAAGTCGAACAGGACCGCGCGCGGTGCCCCACCGGTCATGCCCCGGCCCCCTGTACGACGTCGGCCAGACGGCCGGCCACCGCCAGCGCCTGATCGGCGGTCGCGGCTTCGACCATCACGCGGACGAGCTGCTCGGTTCCCGACGGGCGCAGCAGGACGCGACCGGTCTCCCCCAGTTCGGCTTCGGCGGCCACGACCGCTTCTTTCACCGATTGTGATTGGGCCACTGCGTGTTTGTCGCCCACGCGCACGTTGATGAGCTCCTGCGGCAGCACCGTCACGATGCCGGCCAGGTCGGCGAGCCGCGTCGACGTGGCGGCCATCCGCGCCATCAGCATCAGTCCGGTCAGGATGCCGTCACCCGTCGTGCCCGAACCCGGGACGACGATGTGACCGGACTGTTCCCCGCCGATCGAATAACCGCCCCGCCGCAGTTCCTCGAGGACGTACCGGTCCCCGACCCCGGTGGTGTGCACGGTGATCCCGGCCTCGCGCATGGCGATGTGCAGTCCGAGGTTGCTCATGACGGTCGCGACGAGCACGTCGTCGTGGAGCTTGCCCTGGTCTTTCAGGGACGTCGCCAGCACGGCCATGATGGCATCGCCGTCGACGATCTGACCCGTGGAATCGACTGCGAGACAACGGTCTGCGTCACCGTCGTGGGCGAGTCCGAGGTCGGCTCCGTGCTCGAGCACGGCCGCCTGCAACTTGTCCATGTGCGTGGACCCGCAGTCAGCGTTGATGTTGAGGCCGTCCGGCTCGGCGTGGATCGCGATGACCGTCGCCCCGGCGTCGGCGTAAGCCTGCGGAGCGAGCTCCGACGCCGCGCCGTGCGCGCAGTCGACGACCACGGTCAATCCGTCGAGTCGGGTGTCGACGGCCTGTGCGAGGTGGCGCCGGTAGCGGTCGCCGGCGTCCGGCGCAGCGACGATCCGGCCCACCGCAGCCCCGATCGGGCGGATGAACTCGCCGTCCATGGTCGCTTCGATGCGGTCCTCGACAGCGTCGTCGAGCTTGTGCCCGCCGCCGGAGAAGAACTTGATCCCGTTGTCGGGCATGGGGTTGTGCGACGCGGAGATCATCACGCCGAAGTCAGCGTGGTAGTCCGCGGTCAGGAATGCGACCGCCGGGGTCGGCACGGTGCCGACGCAGATGGCGTCGACTCCGGTGGCGGCGAGCCCCGCACACACCGCGGCTTCCAGCATCTCGCCGGATGCGCGCGGATCACGTCCGACGACCGCGCGCGGACGGCGGTTCGAATCGGTCGCCGAACTCTCTGCGAAAACGACCGCGGCGGCCGAGGCCAGGCGCAACGCGAGCTCGGGGGTGAGCTCGTCGTTGGCCAGGCCTCGGACGCCGTCGGTTCCGAAAAGGCGTGCCAAGATCAGCGCTTGGAGTACTGCGACGCCTTGCGGGCCTTCTTGAGGCCGTACTTCTTGCGCTCGACCGCACGCGGGTCACGGGTGAGGAAGCCGGCCTTCTTCAGGGCGGGACGATCCTCCGGGGTGACCTCGATGAGCGCACGCGCGATGGCGAGACGCAGCGCGCCGGCCTGGCCCGAGGGGCCACCGCCGACGAGCTTGGCGTAGATGTCGAACGACTCGGTGCGCTCGACGGTGACCAGCGGGGCCTTGATCAGCTGCTGGTGCACCTTGTTGGGGAAGTAGTCCTCCAGCGACCGGCCGTTGAGGGTGAACTCACCGGAACCCGGCGCCAGGCGAACGCGGACGACGGCCTCCTTGCGGCGGCCGACGGTCTGGATCGGACGGTCGATGACGACCGGCTCGCGGACCTCTTCGACCACAGCGGCGTCGTAGTCGTCAGCGGCGACCTCGACGGCCTCCACGACCTCGACGGCAGCCTCGTCGACGGCCTCGACGGCGTCGTTGATGTTCTCGTTGCTCACTGGGCCACCTGCTTGATCTCGAAGGGGACGGGGCGCTGGGCCGCGTGCGGATGGTTCGGGCCGGCGTAGACCTTCAGCTTCGAGGCCATGGCGCGGCCGAGCTTGGTCGACGGCAGCATGCCCTTGACGGCCTTCTCGATGACCCGCTCGGGGTAGGTCGCGAGCAGCTCGGTGGTGGTGCGGGACTTCAGGCCACCGGGGTGCCCCGAGTGGGTGTAGTTCAGCTTGCGATCAGCCTTGTTGCTGGTCAGCGCGACCTTTTCCGCGTTGATGATGACGACGAAGTCGCCGCCGTCCATGTGCGGGGCGTAGGTCGGCTTGTGCTTGCCGCGAAGCAGGTTCGCGACCTGCACGGCCAGCCGGCCGAGCACCACGTTCTCGGCGTCGATGACATGCCACGTACGCGTGATGTCACCGGCCTTCGGGGTGTAGGTAGGCACAGTTGTCCTCAACTCTTGTCGAATGGATGCTGGTCGGGTGCACGGCAGAGGTTGTTCCCGGCGACCAGTGGGGACCCGAGCCTCCGCTGACCTGGACACACAGCTGTGCGCCAGGCGCCGAGCACCAGCGATCCAGGCTACGCGACCGCGCTGGTCAGGGTCAAAACGGACTCGGCCTCCGGCCGGGGTCAAAACGGACTCGGCCTCACGACGACGGCGACACCCGGACCGACCGCACCGCCGCCGCGCACTCGTCGTCGGCGGATTCGGCCGCGGTACCCGCCTGACAGCCGATCGAGACCTGCAGACCATCGTCGACCACGACGTACCAGCGGATCGCGCCGCCCGAGGCCGGTGACTCGCGGTAGCCGATCACGTCCCGCCCGCCGAACCGGGTGGCGGCGGAGAACTCGGTGACGACGTCGTCGCCGCGCTGCTCGATCCGGTTGCGCAGGCTCCCCGCGACCGATTCCCGGGTGGAGCCGGCGCGCACCTCGGTGAGGACGGCGATGATGCGCCGGCCGTCGTCGGGATCGACGAACACCGCGCGAGTGGTCGAGGGGTCGTCGGCCGAACCGCTCGGGGTCCGCTGTTCGGACTGCCGCCAGTCGCCGGGCACCGCCAGCGTCGCACGCCCGAGGCCGACCTCCGTCGACGCCGCGTCCGGTGCGGTGCCGCGCTGCCAGAGTCCCACCCCGATCGCACCGCTCACGACCAGGATCGCCATCACCGCCGCGGCGAGCAGCGTCCCCGACCGGCGCCGGGTGGCGCCGACCGGGAGCGAGGGTCCGGGATCAGCGCCCGGGGCCATCGTGTCCTCGTCCGCACCGCCGGTGCGGTGGCCGAGCCGGACCACGAGCTCGCGGTCGACGGCGACCACGCGTCCCGCGACCGCGTGCCCGGCGATGACGCCGATCGCCGCGGACACCTCGTCCGGGCGGTCCCCGTCGACGAACACCGCCTCGACCGAGTCGTCGATGACGTCGAGGCCGTCCGCGTTCGACGAGGAGCGCGGCGCACGGTCGGCACCGGGACGAATGAGCCCGGAGCGCTCGATCACCCAGCCGTCAGGACCGCGCCCGACGATCTGCACGTCCCACCACGCCGGTCGCGGGTGGCCGGGATCGGCGGGCGGCCGCGGGAGATGTGTGGTCTCGACGACGGCGCACCGCCGCACGGTGAGATCGGCGTGACTGCGCGCGACGAGCACCGCCCGCGGTAGGAGTGCCACCGGCGCGCGGCCGTCGCCGAGGTCGGCGAGCGTCGATGCCCGACGGGGTCCCCAGGTGCTCGGGTGCCCGACGACGAGGGGTCGGCCCGCGGGCAAGTCGAGGCCGGCGAAGACCCGTCGCCACACCTGGCGCAGGTGTTCGCGCCGACCGTCGGCCACGACACTCATCTGGTCCACCGACTCGAGCAGCGGCCGCACATCGCGATCCACCCGGCGCAGCCCGCGCTCCGGGTCATGGACCAGCGGCGTCCCGAACGCGAGATCGACCACCGTCGGACGGTTCCCGTCGCCGATCGGTTGCACCTCGCCCGGCTGTGTCATCCGGCCCGACCCACCCCTAGTCGCCGATCGGGAGATGGGCGACCTGGATCATCTCCTGCGGCCGGACGCGCGACACCAGTTCGCCGCGGCCGGGCACCAGCGTCTGCAGCCTCGACCGGCCGGTGATGAATCCCTCGTCCCGGTCGCCGCTCATCAGCAGGATGTCCGACGACAGGTCCTTGAGGCGCGCGATCAGCGGATCGAACATCGCCCGACCGAGGCCGCCGGAACGTCGGGCGAGCACGATGTGCAGCCCGATGTCGCGCGCATGGGAAGCCAGTTCGACGATCGGCAGCATCGGATTGCCGGTCGAGGTGACGACCATGTCGTAGTCGTCGACCACCACGTACACCTCGGGCTGGCCCTCGAGCCAGGTGCGGTCCCGCAGTTGCTGGACCGTCACGTCCTCAGGCGGCATCCGGTTCTTCAGATACGCCGCCAGCTCCGTCATCATCGACGCCGCGCGGTCGGGCGAACTCGCGTAGCCGGCAAGATGATCGCCGTCGATGATCCCCAGCATCGTGCGGCGGTAGTCGACGAAGACGATGCGCACCTGCTCGGGTGTGGCACCCGCGACCAGCCCGGTGACGATCGTCCGCAGCAGGTTGGTCTTGCCGTGTTCGACGTCGGCGAACGCCATGAAATGCGGTTGGGCGGTGAAATCGAGGACCACCGGGGCGAGTTCGAGCTCACCGACACCGATCGCCACCTGATTGGGTGCTAGCGTCAGCCCGGCGGCGGCAACCGCGCGCTGCACCGATGCGTAGTCGATCTCGGTGCTCAGCTTGCGCACGGCCATCGCCGAGCGGCCCGGATAGGCGGCGGTGAGCTTCTCGACCGACTGGGCGACGCCCGCGGGCAACGACTCGGCACTGCTGACCGAATCGAGCCGGGGCAGCGCGATCAGCATGTGCAGCTCCTGCCCGGTCAGGCCGCGGCCGGGTCGGTTCTGCGGGACCAGCGCGGCGGCGCGACGACCCATGTCGGAATCCATCGGGTCGCCCAGCCGCAGCTCGATCCGGGTACCCATGAGATCGCGGACCGCCGGGCGCACCTCGGCCCATCGGGACGCGGTGACCATGACGTGGACGCCGTAGCTCAACCCCTGGGCCACGATCGCGGTGATCTGTTCCTCGAGCGATTCCAGTTCGGTACGCAGCACGTTCATGCCGTCGAGGACGAGGAACACGTCGCCGAACCGGTCCTGCGCGAGCGGGTCCGACGCCGGCGAGGTGACGCCGGACCGGAACCACGCTTCCCGGCGGGACCGGTAGTCGCGCATCGACTCGATGCCCAGCCGGGTGAACAGCAGTTCGCGCGACCGGACCACGGCCGCCACCTCGGCGACCGTACGGCGGACCGCGTCCATGTCGCCGCGCGAGGCGACCGAGCCGACATGCGGGAGGCCGGCGAGACCGGCCAGACTGCCGCCGCCGAAGTCCAGACAGTAGAACTGCACCTGTTCGGGCGTGTGGGACGCGGCGGCCGACATGATGATCGTGCGCAGCGTCGTCGACTTGCCCGACTGCGGACCGCCGACCACCGCCACGTTGCCCGCGGCCCCCGCGAGGTCGATGACGAGCGGGTCGCGTCGCTGGTCGTAGGGCCGGTCGACGACGCCGATCGGAACGCTGAGACTCCCCGGCACCGCCGGGTGGGACCAGTCCCGCTCGCCGAGAAGATGTTCCACGGTGGGCGAGTCGTCCAGTGGCGGCAGCCACACGCGGTGGGCCGGCGGGCCCGCGTGTTCCATGCGTTCGACGATGGTCTCCATGAGCGTGGGCACCTGCGCCGAGACCGGCTCGAACTCGGTGGGCGCCTCGGGTGCCGGCGGTTCCTCGTCGAGCAGGCTCTCGGCCTGGTCGAGCAGCGAACGCGACGCGCCCTCGTCCAGCGGCACCGGAAGTGCGGTGAAGACCTTGAGGTTTCCGCGACGCGATGACGCCGTGGTCGTCGGATCGGCCGACTCGGTGACCGTCGGCGAGTAGTAGGCCCCCGACACGTAGGAGGTGTTGAACCTGATCGGGTCCGCCGAATCGCACTTGAGGTATGCCGAACCCGGGACGCTCGGCAGGTGATAGGCGTCGGGAACACCGAGAACCGAGCGGGACTCGTTGGCGGAGAACGTTTTCAGGCCGATCCGATACGACAGGTGCGAGTCCAGGCCCCGGAGTTTGCCTTCTTCCAGCCGCTGCGAGGCGAGCAGCAGATGGATGTGCAGCGAGCGACCCAGACGACCGATGGCGACGAACAGTTCGGCGAAATCGGGCTTCTGCGAGAGCAGTTCGGAGAACTCGTCGACGACGATGAACAGTGCCGGCAGCGGATCGAGGCGCACCCCCGAGGCGCGGGCGCGCTCGTAGTCGGCGACGTTCGCGTAGTTGCCCGCCGCCCGCAACACCTCCTGGCGCCGGTTCATCTCGCCCGAGAGCGCGTCCTTCATCCGGTCGACCATCGAGAGTTCCTGCTCGAGGTTCGTGATGATCGCGGCGACGTGCGGCGCGGATTCCAGGCCCAGGAACGTCGCGCCGCCCTTGAAGTCGACGAGCACGAGATTCAGCTCCGACGGCGAATGAGTCGCCAGCATCGCCAGGACCAGCGTGCGCAGGAACTCCGACTTCCCCGATCCGGTGGCGCCGATGCACAGCCCGTGCGGACCCATGCCGCCGTGTGCGCTCTCCTTGATGTCGATCTCCACGGGCGCGCCGGTCGGCGTGTAACCGATCGGCACGCGCAGGCGCTCCCGGCCGGTACGACCGCGCCAGGCCGTCGCCGGATCGAAGCGTGCGGCGTCGTCGATGCCCAGTAGCGCGGGCAGGCCGGGGTCGGCCGAGGTCGCCTCGGACTCGAGGTGGGCCAGCGTCGCCGCGGTGGCCAGCCGGTAGCGCGCCATGCGCCGGGCGATCGCCTCCGCCTCGGGAATCGTCAGCGAGTCCATGTCGGCGAACTCCTCGACGCCGGCGGCACTGCGCGCGGAGACCTTGCCCTCGCGCACGACGAGTTGCAGCCCGCGCCGCACCGCGAGACCGTCCGGCGGCGCGGTCAGGTCGAGGATCGTGACGCCTTCCATGCCGGCGTCGTTGATGATCCGCTCGTCGCCGGCGACGTAACCGTCGTCGATGATCACCACGAGGTGTGCGCGGTTGGCGTTCGGCGGCGCCGAACGACTGAACCGGCCGCGCTCGAGGAGGTCCGCGGCCATCGAGTTCTCGAGGTCCGCCAGCGTCGGATAGATCATCCGCATCGCCCCGACGCCGTCGCGCAGCGTCGGATGTCCCACGTGCGGAAGCCATTTCGCCCAGTCCCAGGCCTCCCCCGCCGGATCGCCGGTCACGATGCCGATGTGCAGATGATCGGGACCGTGGAACGCACACAGCTCCACGACCATCGACCGGATGAGTTCGCGGGTCTCCTGCCGCGCACCCTCGATGTTGATGGCCGGGAAGCCGCGCAGCGAGATCGAGGTGGGCAGGCGGTACACCGCGGAGTGCGTGCGCACGAACCGGCGCAGGGCCACCATCGACACCGGCTCGATGTCCTCGAGGGGCCCGGTCTCCGGCGGCATGAGCCGCGTGGCGAGTCGCTGGACGCCCACCCCGACGCGCACATGGGCGAAGTCGGCGTCGCTGGGGCGGCGTTCCCACATGCGCCTGCTGCCGATCACGTCGAGCAGCGCACGCGGGTCCGGGTGGCTCCAGGTGCGTGCTGCGCGCTGGTTGTCGACGGTCTCGAAGACCTGGCCGCGCAGCTGGCCGAGATAGCGGAAGTAGTCCTTGCGTTCCTCGTTGAGTTCTCCGGCGCGTTTGCCCCCGCCACGGCCGCCGGCGGCGAACATGCCGAACATCGACATCAGCATCATCAGCGGGAACATCATGAACAGCGGGTTGGTCAGGATGTTGCGCCCGCCCGTGACGACCATCAGTGCCACCATGCCGACGACGGCGACGACCATCACCACCGGCAGCAGTTTCATCAGGAGGCCGCCGGGCACCACCCGCGGCACATCCGGCGGCGCCTGGATGTTGACCTCGCCTCCGGGCGTGCGTGGGGGCGTGATGCGCGGGCGACGCACAAAGCCCTCCGTCGTCGTGACCACACGTCCCCCCTGACATGTCGCGCTGTGTATCCCCGGGCGGTCGAACCCGCCGCGGTTGGCTATGTTAGCTGCTGAATCTAGGGGGAGGATTGACCTGATGTCGTCTGTGGACGGATTCGCACCGGGGTACCCGGCCACCGCTGCCGACGCGGACACCGGGGACCGCCGACGGGGTGAGGGGGCCGTCGAGCCGCAACTCGTACGGGTGTCCGTGCTGGGCGGCAACACCCAACTCGACGTCGGACTGCCGGCCGGCATCCCCATCGCCGGACTCATCGGTGACCTTGTCGCCCAGATCGAATCGCGCAATCCCACGAGGTCGGACCCCGACGACCCGGATGCCGACGCCCGTAATCCCGGCCGACCGCACGACCGGCAGAACAAGTGGACGCTCGCGCTCGTCGGACAGGACCCGCTGCCCCTGCACCGGTCGCTGTCGGAGTCGGGAATCCGTGACGGCGATCTGCTGCTGTTGACCTCCACGCGAACCGGGGAGTCCCCGGTGCTGTTCGACGACGTGGTCGACGCTGTCGCCCGATTGAACGAATCGCAGTTCGTCGACTGGACCGCGGCGTCCGCCCGGAAGGTCGGTTACGCACTGGCACTCGTCGCCGCGGTCGCGGCGGCGGCGTCCCTGGCCGCGGTCCGCTCCGGCACCGGCGCCCTGTGGTTCGCCGGGTTGTCCGGGCTGGCGGTCGTCGGATTCGTCACCGCCTCGACGATCGTGTCCCGCTACTACCGCGACGAGCAGAGTTCGACGGTGCTGTCCCTGTGTGCCGCACCGATGGCCTTCGTGACCGGGATGATCGTGACGCCCGGGTCATACGGCGCCGCACACCTCACCCTGGGCTTCGCGTTCGCACTCGTCGCCGCGGTCATCAGTTATCGCATGACCGCGGCCGGGGCGACCGCACACAGCGCCGTGACCAGCGCGGCGCTGCTCGGCGCCACCGGTTGTGGGGCGCGACTCCTCATCGATGCGCCGGTGGCCGATGTCGCCGCCGTCATCGCCGCGGTCGGTCTGCTGTGCATCGGTCTGGCTCCCCGCACGACGATCCTGCTCGCGAAACTGCCGCTGCCCCCGGTGCCGACCGCGGGTGCCGCCATCGACGTCAAGGACATCGAACCGCGACCGGCCATCGAGGGCATCGGGGCGATCGGCGCGACCGCCCTTCCCAAAGCCGATGCGCTGGAACGTCGTTCCTACCTCGCCAACGCGTACCTGACCGGCATCGTCGGCGGGCTCACGATCGTCACCGCCATCGCGGCCGTGCTCACCGCCGCCCCGCTCGCCGGGTTCGAATGGCGCAACGCCGTCTACGCCGCGATCATCGGCGTCGTGCTGTGTCTGCGGGGCCGCTCCCACAGCGACCTGTTCCAGGCGGGAATCCTCGTCATCGGCGGATCGCTCGTGGTGATCACCCTGATCACCGGTCTCGCGTTCGGCGACGACCAGTGGCCGGTGATCGGTTTCGCCCTCGGCATCCTCGTGGTGATCGGCGCCCTCGTCTTCGGGGTCGTCGCACCGAACCAGGACTTCTCACCCGTGATGCGTCGGTGGGCCGAGATCGGCGAGTACATCCTCGTCGCCCTGATCGTGCCCCTGCTGTTGTGGCTGCTCGACCTGTACCGAATGGTCCGCGAGATCTGATGCGCGACAACCGTGTCCGTGGTGCTGGAGTATTCGCGACGACCCTCGTCGCGGCACTCGTCGGGGCCTCGGCGACGCCCGCTGCGGCGGTGACCCCGCCTCGGATCGATCCCGGCGCCCTCGTCCGGTCGGCCCCGGTCGCCCCGCTCGAACCGACCGAGCAGCGGCACCTGTGCAACATCCCGGAACTGACGCGCACCGTGACGAAACCGACCGCGGCGCAGGCGATGATGAATCTCCCGGAGGCGTGGCGGTTCAGTCGCGGACAGGGTCAGCGGGTGGCCGTCATCGACACCGGGGTGACGCCCCATCCGCGGCTCGGTCGCGTCGTCGCCGGTGGCGATTACGTCTCGGGCGGCAACGGACTCGACGACTGCGACGCCCACGGCACCCTGGTCGCCGGGATCATCGCCGCCCGGCCCAGCACCGCCGACGCGTTCGCCGGCGTCGCGCCCGCGGCATCGATCATCGCGATCCGCCAGTCCAGCAGCGCTTTCCAGAAGAAGAACGACCGCGCCCGGGAGGACGCCGCGCCGGTGGTCGGCTCGGGTTACGGGTCCGTCCGGACGCTGGCGCACGCCATCGTGCGCGCGGTCGATCTACGCGCCACCGTCATCAACATCTCCGAGGTGGCGTGCGCGTCGGCGGCGGATTCGGTCGACGACCGGGCGCTCGGTGCGGCCATCCGGCACGCCTACGACCGGAACGTCGTGGTCGTCGTGGCAGCCGGCAACCTGACGCGCGACGGCGCCTGCCAGAACCAGAATCCGGCTCCCGCCGCCGACGACCCCGACGGATGGCGGTCGGTCGCGACCGTCGCCAGTCCCGCGTGGTACTCGCCGTACGTCCTGACGGTCGGCTCGGTGGACGCCGACACCGGCTCGCCGAGCGACTTCAGCCTGCATGGCCCGTGGGTGAGCGTCGCAGCGCCGGGCACCGACATCGTGAGCCTGGACAGCAAGCGCGGTTCGAACCGGCTGGCGTCGGCCCAGCAGAGCGACGGCGGGCCGGTGCCCTTGATCGGCACGAGTTTCGCCGCGCCGTACGTCGCGGGCACCGCCGCGCTGATCCGGGCCCGCTTCCCGGATCTGACCGCGCGCGAGGTGATGGACCGCATCATCGCCACCGCCCACTCCCCGGGAACCGGGCGCGATCAGCGGATCGGACACGGTGTCATCGATCCGGTCGCCGCCCTGACCGCCGAAGTGCCGGCCGACCAGCAGCGGGACCGCGCCTCGGCCCCGATCGCCGCTCCGCCGGTGGCCCAGCCGCCCGACCACAGTGCCCGCAACGTCGCGATCATCGGCAGCGCCGTCGCGGCGATCGTCATCGCCGCCGTTCTCGCGATCGCACTACCCCACCGACGGGTGCGCAAGCTCGACCCGGACGAGTTCTGATCTGTCGACGCCGGGCCGTGGCCCGAGGTCAGCTGGACGAACGTGCGGGGCGCAGCTCGCGCGGGAGCGCGAAGGTCAGCGTCTCGTTGGCCGTGTTGACCGTCTCGACCGTGCCGTAGCCGCGTTCGGCCAGGTAGTCGAGGACCCCGCGGACCAGCACCTCGGGCACCGACGCGCCGGAGGTGACCCCGACCGTCGTCACACCGTCGAGCCACGAGTCGTCGATCTCACGGGCGTAATCGACCAGGTGGCCGGCCTTCGCGCCGGCCTGCAGGGCCACCTCGACGAGGCGCACCGAGTTCGATGAGTTCTGCGATCCGACGACGATCACCAGGTCGCATTCGGGAGCCATCGCCTTGACCGCGACCTGCCGGTTCTGGGTGGCGTAGCAGATGTCGTCACTGGGCGGGTCGTTGAGCAGCGGAAACTTCTCGCGGAGTCGACGGACCGTCTCCATGGTCTCGTCGACCGACAGGGTGGTCTGCGACAACCAGACCAGCTTCGACTCGTCACGGACCTCGACCGCGTCCACGCTGTCGGGACCGTCGACGAGCTGGATGTGCTGTGGGGCCTCGCCGGCGGTGCCCTCGACCTCCTCGTGGCCCTCATGGCCGATCAGGAGGATGTCGTAGTCGTCGCGCGCGAATCGCTTCGCCTCTTGATGGACCTTCGTGACCAGCGGACACGTGGCGTCGATGGTGCGCAGGTTGCGCTCGGCGGCGGTCTGGTGCACCAGCGGGGACACCCCGTGCGCGGAGAACACGACCAACGCGCCCTCGGGCACCTCGTCGGTCTCGCCGACGAAGATCGCCCCGCGCTCGGCCAGGGTCTCCACGACGTGCCGGTTGTGCACGATCTCCTTGCGCACGTAGACGGGAGCGCCGTGCTTGTCGAGGGCACGCTCGACCGTCTCCACCGCACGGTCGACACCAGCGCAGTAGCCGCGGGGTTCGGCGAGCAGGACACGCTTCGTCTCAGACATGCTTCCCAGGGTACGGGTTACGCGGCGTTGCCCGTGATGGCAGAGTGTTGGCATGGATCGCGCACCGTACCCCGCCCGGATAGCCGCAGGTCTGATCGTCACCGCCCTCGAGGAGACACGGAAACTCCCGGCGCTGCTCATCACGTTGCCGATGACCGCCATCAGCCAGACCCTCCAGGCCGGTATGCGGGCGCAACAGAACATCGCCGAACTGGCCATCAAGGGCGACGCCGCCCTGGAGATGCTCTTCGACCGGCCCGACGAACAGCCCGAGTGGGCACGTTTCGACGAGGACGACGCAGCGGGTCCCGACCCGGTCACGCCCGCCGCGCCCGCGGAGACCACCGATACGTCTGTGCAGGACGAGAAGCCGAAGGCCGCCGCGACGACCCCGTCGCCCACGACCATCGACGAGGAGATCGAGGAGGCGGCCGCCGACGCCGATCTCGCCGCACCGCCGCGCGCCGATGCCGGGCGGTTCGCGCTGTACAGCTCGACCCCCGACGAGGTCGTCGCGGCCGAGGTGCCGGGCACCGAGGCGGTGAGTTCCGCCGACGGCTCCGGGCCCGAGATCGTCGAGCTCATCGACTACGACACCCTCACCCTCGCGCAACTCCGGGCCCGTCTGCGGTCGGTCGCCGTCGAGGACCTGATCGCACTTGTCGACTATGAGAAATCCCGCCGCGACCGCGCGCCGTTCGTGACAATGCTCGAGAACCGGATCGCCGCGCAGAACAAGCGCTCCACCGAAGCGTGACCGGGGCCGACACGAGCGACACACCGCGACGTTCCTCGTCACCGAACTCGGCCGAGCATCCCTGGCCGGTCCGGACGGTGAACACCAAGATCGCCGACTGGATCCATCGGCTCGGACAGATCTGGGTCGAAGGACAGGTCACCCAGATCAGCCGGCGGCCGGGGACCCGCACCGCGTTCCTCACCCTGCGCGACCCCGCTGCCGACATCTCGATCTCGGTGACATGCAGCCCCGACCTGCTGGCACGCACCGAGGTCCCGCTGACGGACGGCAGCTCCGTGGTGGTCCTGGGCCGGCCGAGTTACTACACCGGGCGCGGCACGGTGTCGCTGCGGGTCAGCGAGATCCGGGCCGTGGGCATCGGCGAGCTGTTGCTGCGCATCGAACGGCTGCGACAGCTCATGGCCGCCGAGGGCCTCTTCGATTCACGGCTCAAACGGCCGCTGCCGTTCCTGCCGCGCGCCGTCGGCCTGATCAGTGGCCGCGCGAGCGCAGCGCAGCACGACGTCGTGAGTGTCGCGACCGCTCGATGGTCGAACGTGCGCTTCGACATCCGCGAGGCCCCCGTGCAGGGGCCGACGGCGGTCGCCCGCATCCTGACCCACCTGGCCGACCTCGATGCCCACCCCGATGTCGAGGTCATCATCATCGCGCGCGGCGGCGGCAGCGTAGAAGACCTGCTCCCGTTCTCCGACGAGGCGTTGCTGCGCGCGGTGTCGCGGTGCCGGACCCCGGTCGTCAGCGCGATCGGGCACGAACCGGACAATCCACTGCTCGATCTCGTCGCGGATCTGCGCGCCGCCACTCCGACCGATGCGGCGAAACGGGTCGTTCCCGACGTCGAGGCCGAACTCGCGGGCATCGCGGATCTGCGTCGACGCAGCGCGCAGGCCCTGCGCAACTGGGTGCGCCGCGAGTCCGGCGTCGTCGCCGCGCTGCGGGCGCGGCCGGTGCTCGCCCGTCCCGGGGTGCTCGTGGACTCCGAAGCCGGGCAAGTGGCCGAGCTGGTCCGCGCCTTGCGCCGAGATGTGTTGCGCCACATCGACTCCGAGGAACGACGTACCGACCATCTCGGCGCGCGCCTGTCGACACTCGGTCCCGCGCAGACCCTGGCGCGCGGCTACGCGGTGGTACAGCGCACCGACACCGACCCGCCTCATGTGGTCGGCACGCTCGCGGACCTGCCGGCGGGTGCACCCCTGCGCATCCGGGTCGCCGACGGCGCCGCAACCGCCCGGGTCGACGAACCCACGACCATGCCGGAACACGGAGGAAATGCGTGAGCACCGACGAATCATCCACTCCGATCGAGGAACTCGGCTACGAGGAAGCACGCGACGAACTCGCCGAGATCGTCACCACCCTAGAGCACGGCGGACTCGACCTCGACGCCTCGCTGGCGCTCTGGGAGCGTGGCGAGGCCCTCGCGACCCGCTGCGAGGAGCACCTGCGCGGTGCCCGCGAGCGCATCGAGGCGGTCATCAGCACCGGCTCCGACCCCGACGACCCCGAGGACGACTGAGACCGATCAGTCGAACCGGGTGAGCGCCTCGCGGTCGAGAACACTGATGCGCGTGTGCACGGCGGTCGGTCGCGCACCGACCCGCGCGAGGACCGGCCGACGATCCTCCCCACCCCTCGACAAGGAGGAAAGCGGCCGCCCCACAGCGGAATCCGGAGGCAGCCCGACGATGTACGGAAGACCGGGTGCGGGCACCACGGTCCCGGATCGCGGGTCGGTCAGCGCATCGATGGCGCCCGCCCGTTGCACCGGAACGGTCACCACGAGCAGCACGAGGGCCGCGACGAGCACGAGCCTGGCCCACACGAGATGCAAGCCGAACCCCGATCCCCCATCCATGAGCGCCTCCTGCCGACGACGCTAGGAACTCCGGGCCGGGTCCTCACGAGTAGTGCGCTACCCCAATTGCAGCGGCTGCTGGGCGACGACCGACGACGCGATCGTCTCGATGTCGGCGTCGCTGCCGCGCGACAGGACCGCGATGCGTACCTTGCCCAGGTCCGTGATCCAGAACCGCTTGCCCTCCGACGTCTCGTAGGTCACCCACTGCCGCCCGCCCGCCTGGCGCGTACCGGTACCGGAGATGTCGGCGAAATCACCCCCGCTACCGCCGCCGAGGTAGGGGACGAACACGTCCTCGGGCGCATCGGACTGACTGAGCTGGACGTAGGCGCCGTCGCTGCTGAGCCATCCCACCGTGCTGACCCGGTGCCCCTCGATCGCGTCCGAGGAACCGGAGTTGGGCCGCCAGCCCTCCGGCGTCGGCGGGCGACGGATCGGGAACGGGAGCTGGGCGGCGTCGGCGTTCAATGCGCTGACCACGTCGAACGGCGGTAGCTTGCTGTCGGCCACGTCCTTGGAGGCCCCGATCGAGCAATTCCCCGACGCGATCGCCACCAGCGCACACAGCGCGAGCAACGGGACCAACGACCAGAACATGTCCTTGCCGTTGTTCAGAATGCGGGGTTTGTCTGCCATGGCGCCGAGTATCCCACCAGCAGGGTCACTGACCGAATGCCCGGTGTGACATGCAAGGATGGTGGTCGAGACCACCGCCACCATCACTCGGCGCCGCTGGAGTCGACCCGCGCCGAACAGAGGAGTCGATTGCCCATGACCGTCAGCACCCATCAGGCCCCGGACCGCAACCTCGCGATGGAGTTGGTCCGCGTGACCGAGTCGGCTGCACTCGCGGCCGGTCGTTGGGTCGGTCGTGGCGACAAGAACGGCGGCGACGGCGCGGCGGTCGACGCGATGCGCGAACTGTTGTCGTCGGTCTCGATGCGCGGTGTCGTGGTCATCGGAGAGGGCGAGAAGGACGAGGCGCCGATGCTCTACAACGGCGAAGAGGTGGGCAACGGCGAAGGCCCCGACTGTGACGTCGCCGTGGATCCCATCGACGGCACCACGCTGATGGCGGAGGGCCGCCCCAACTCGATCTCGGTGATCGCGGTCAGCGAGCGCGGCACGATGTACGACCCGTCGGCGGTCTTCTACATGGACAAGATCGCTGTCGGACCCGAGGCCAAGGGCGCCATCAACATCAACGAGTCCGTCGAGTGGAACATCAACTCGGTCGCGAAGGCGAAGGGCATCGACGTCGCCGATCTGACCGTGATCGTCCTCGACCGTCCTCGTCATGCCGATCTCATCGGTGAGATCCGGCAGGCCGGCGCCAAGATCCGCCTCATCTCCGATGGTGACGTCGCCGGTGCGGTCGCCGCCGCCGACGACTACTCCACCGTCGACATGCTGATGGGCGTCGGTGGCACTCCCGAGGGCATCATCACCGCCGTCGCGATGAAGTGCATGGGCGGCGAGATCCAGGGCAAGCTGTGGCCGCGCAACGACGAAGAGCGTCAGAAGGCCATCGATGCCGGCCACGACCTGGACCGGGTGCTGACCAACGACATCCTGGTCAGCGGCGAGAACGCCTTCTTCTGCGCCACCGGGGTCACCAACGGCGACATGCTGCGCGGCGTCACCTACCGGCCCAATGGCGCGACGACCCGGTCGCTGGTGATGCGCTCGAAGTCCGGCACCGTCCGCCGCATCGAGGCCGTCCACAAGCCGGCCAAGCTCCGCGGCTACTCCCGAATCGATCTCTGAGACACGACATCGGCCCCACACCAACACCGGTGACTTCACGAGTCAACCTCTGGCGTGGGGCCGATGTCGTGGGCGATACGATGCGGTCCGTGAGTAAACCAGCCTCAGCCCCCGAGTTTCTCTACTCCGATCTGCTCCCGACCGGCGCCGACGAGACCCCGTACCGGTTGATCACGACCGAGGGTGTGTCCACGTTCTCCGTCGACGGTCGGACCTTCCTGAAGGTCGACCCGGAGGCCATCCGGAGGCTCACCGCGGAGGCCATGCACGACATCAGCCACTATCTCCGCCCGGCTCATCTCGCGCAGTTGCGCAAGATCATCGACGACCCGGAGGCCTCGGGCAACGACCGGTTCGTCGCCCTTGACCTGCTGAAGAACGTCAACATCTCCGCCGGCGGCGTGCTGCCGATGTGCCAGGACACCGGCACCGCCATCGTGATGGGCAAGAAGAGCGAAGGGGTCCTGACCGGCACCGACGACGCCGAGGCCATCTCCCGCGGTGTCTACGACGCCTACACGCAGCTCAACCTGCGGTACTCGCAGCTCGCCCCGCTGACGACGTACGAGGAGAAGAACACCGGCTCGAACCTGCCCGCCCAGATCGAGATCTACGCCACCGAGCAGGGGCCCAAGGGTCCGGAGTACAAGTTCCTGTTCATGGCCAAGGGCGGTGGCAGCGCCAACAAGTCGTTCCTGTTCCAGGAGACGAAGGCGATCCTGAACCCGACGAGCATCCTGGAGTTCCTCGACGAGAAGATCCGCTCGCTGGGCACCGCGGCCTGCCCGCCGTACCACCTGGCCGTCGTGATCGGCGGCACCTCAGCCGAATTCGCGCTCAAGACCGCCAAGTACGCGTCGGCGCACTACCTCGACAACCTGCCCACGCAGGGTTCGATGTCGGCGCACGGTTTCCGCGATCTCGAGCTCGAGGAGGAGGTCTTCCGGCTGACCCAGTCGTTCGGCATCGGGGCGCAGTTCGGCGGCAAGTACTTCTGTCACGATGTGCGCGTGGTCCGGCTGCCCCGCCACGGTGCGTCGTGCCCGGTGGCGATCGCGGTCTCCTGCTCGGCCGACCGTCAGGCCCTCGGCAAGATCACCGCCGACGGCGTGTTCCTCGAGCAGCTCGAGACCGATCCGGCCCGCTACATGCCCGCAGCCGGTGTGGCCGAGGACATCTCGGGTGGCGAGGTGGTCGAGGTCGACCTCAACCGCCCGATGCCGGAGATCCTCGCGCAACTCTCGCAGTATCCGGTCAAGACGCGCCTGTCGCTGACCGGACCGCTGGTCGTCGCGCGCGACATCGCCCACGCCAAGATCAAGGAACGCCTCGATGCCGGCGAGCCGATGCCCGACTACCTGCGCGACCACCCGGTCTACTACGCCGGGCCGGCGAAGACCCCCGAAGGCATGGCCTCCGGATCGTTCGGTCCGACGACGGCAGGCCGGATGGACAGCTATGTCGAGCAGTTCCAGGCCGCCGGGGGCTCGATGGTCATGCTGGCCAAGGGGAATCGATCCAAGCAGGTCACCGAGGCGTGCGGCGCGCACGGCGGTTTCTACCTCGGCTCCATCGGCGGGCCCGCGGCACGTCTCGCGCTCGACTGCATCAAGAGCCAGGAGATCATCGAGTACCCCGAACTCGGCATGGAGGCCGTGTGGAAGATCGAGGTCGAGAATTTTCCCGCCTTCATCGTCGTTGACGACAAGGGCAACGACTTTTTCACCGACCCGAGTGGGGCCGTCAACGTCCCGCTGAGCGGCATAAGGATTCGATCAAAGGAGTAGGCACGCCGATGACCGAGGAAACACAGACCGACGCGCAGGGCGAGCAATACCGCATCGAGCACGACACCATGGGCGAGGTCCGGGTACCCGTCGACGCCCTGTGGCGGGCACAGACGCAGCGTGCCGTGGAGAACTTCCCGATCAGCGGACGCCCCCTCGAACGGACCCAGATCCGGGCGATGGGACTGCTGAAGGCGGCCTGCGCCACCGTCAACGCCGACCTCGGTCTGCTCGACAAGGAGAAGGCCGACGCGATCGTCGCCGCGGCCACCGAGATCGCGGACGGACGCCACGACGACCAGTTCCCGATCGACGTGTTCCAGACCGGTTCGGGCACCAGCTCGAACATGAACACCAACGAGGTCATCGCGTCGATCGCCAAGTCCAACGGCGTCGAGGTGCATCCGAACGATCACGTCAACATGTCCCAGTCGTCCAACGACACCTTCCCGACGGCGACGCACGTCGCCGCCACCGAGGCCGCCGTCACCGACCTGATCCCGGCGCTCGAACATCTGCAGAAGACGTTGGCCGACAAGGCAACCGAATGGCGTGAGGTCGTCAAGAGCGGGCGCACGCATTTGATGGACGCGGTACCGGTCACGCTCGGACAGGAATTCGGCGGTTACGCGCGTCAGGTCGAGGCCGGCATCGAGCGCATCACCGCCGCCCTCCCGCGCGTCGGCGAACTGCCCATCGGCGGTACCGCGGTCGGCACCGGCCTCAATGCGCCAGATGGCTTCGGCACCAAGGTGGTCGCCGAACTCGTGTCGCTCACCGGCGTCGAGTCACTCACCCTCGCGAAGGACAACTTCGAGGCGCAGGCGGCCCGTGACGGGCTCGTCGAACTCTCCGGCCAGTTGAAGACCGTCGCGGTGTCGCTGACCAAGGTCGCCAACGACGTCCGTTGGATGGGCTCGGGTCCGCTCACCGGGCTCGGCGAGATCCTGCTCCCCGACCTGCAGCCGGGCAGTTCCATCATGCCGGGCAAGGTCAATCCCGTTCTGCCCGAAGCTGTCACGCAGGTGGCGGCGCAGGTCATCGGCAACGACGCCGCAGTCACCTGGGGCGGCGGCAACGGCGCCTTCGAACTCAACGTCTACATCCCGATGATGGCGCGCAACGTCCTCGAGTCCCTGAAGCTGCTCGCGAACGTCTCGCGGTTGTTCGCCGACCGCTGTATTACCGGTTTGCAGGCCAACACCGAGCGGTTGCGCACGCTCGCGGAGAGTTCGCCGTCGATCGTCACCCCCCTCAACAGCGCCATCGGCTACGAGGAGGCAGCGGCCGTCGCCAAGCAGGCACTGAAGGAGGGCAAGACCATCCGCGAGACCGTCCTCGAACGTGGCCTGGTCGGCGAGAAGCTGACCGAGGACGAACTGGACGCCCGGCTCGACGTGCTGAAGATGGCCAATCTCGACCGGGAGCGCTGAGAACCGTGACGGCGCAGCTGCTCCCCTTCCCCACCGACTGGCAGACCGCGCTCGTGCTCGTCGCCCACCCCGACGACCCCGAGTACGGGATGGCGGCGGCCGTCGCCCGTTGGACCGGCGAGGGCCGCCGCGTCGTCTACGCGCTGGCCTCCAGCGGCGAGCGGGGCATCGAGGGTCTGCCGCCCGCCGAGTGCGGCCCCCTGCGGGAAGCGGAGCAGCGCGCGTCCGCGTCGATCGTCGGCGTGGACGAGGTGGAGTTCTGGGGGTTCCCCGACAGTGACATCCGCAACGTGCCGGAGTTGCGGGACAAGATCACCGAGACCGTCGAACGGGTGCGGCCGCAGGTGATCGTCTCGCTCTTCGGTGGACCCGAGTGGGCGCCGGGCATGCCCAATCAACGCGACCACATGGAGTTCGCCGCGGCGGTCCTCGAGGCCTACGACGCCCTGGAAGCCCCGCCGTCGTGGTTGTTCGAGAACGGTCCGGCGGCGACCCACGGCGTCGAGGTCGAGGAACAACTCGACACGGCCGTTCGCGCACTGGCCGCCCACGACCGCTACCTCTCCGTCCTCGATCCGGACACCCCGGTCCTCGACCAGGCGCGGGCGCAGATCGAGATGGCGACCGCGCCGCGGGACGGCGATGCCCGTCATGTGACCGGCTTCGAGCTCAAACGGGGTCGGCCCGCCTGAGTCGGCACGACCCGCCGCGCATCAGCAGCGGCAGCGGCGACGACCCGACGTTTCCTTGGCCCCTCGGATCGGTGACCTTCGGCCCCTCCCGGCGGGCGCGACGCCGGTGGATGGTGTGAGGGTCAATCTCTCCGCACACCGTTCGGTGCAAGCTCTCCCAGGGGGACCGTCATCACTCTCACGGCCGTTCTCGTCGCTTTCCTCGCCGCATTCGCCGTCTGCGCGGTCATCGGATTGTCCGTGTGGCTGCTCGTGCTCTTCGGAGTGCTCACCGGACTCCAAACGGTCGCCTGGCTGACCGAGCGCATGTCGGCATGGCGACTACCGGCCGAGGCGGATGCCCCCTAGTGGGGTGTCTCCACTAGAGCTGCGCCGACCACCGCAGCGCGAGACCGCCGCCCGGCGGCGGGGTCGTCGTGAACGCCCCGCCGGCCTTCTCGGCCCGGAGCGCGAGGTTGGCCAGACCGCTCGGAGTCACGTCCGCCGGCAGCCCGATGCCGTTGTCGATGACCTCGACGACCAGCTCGTCGGCGACCGTGATCGACACCGTCACCGTCGTGGCCCGGGCGTGCTTCACGACGTTGCTGACCGCCTCGCGTATCACCGCGACGACGTTCTCGGCCAAGGGGCGATCGACCACGGACAGCGGACCCGAGGTCCGCACGTGCATCTGGATCGGCAGATCGTCGATCTGCTGGTCGATGACCTCCTGCACGCGCTGCCGCAACCGCGTGACCGTCATGTCCTCGGTCTGCAGGTCGAAGATGGTCGAGCGCACCTCCTGGACGATGTCCTGGAGGTTGTTGATCGACCGGGTGAGTCGCGAGCGGATATCGGGTGAGTGGGTGCGCTGCAGCGTCGCCTGCAGGCTGAGCCCCTCGGCGAAGATCCGCTGGATCACGTGATCGTGGAGGTCGCGCGCGATGCGCTCACGGTCTTCGAGCACGCGCATGTGATGGGCCTGCAACGTCGCGGTGGCCAGTTGCATCGCGAGTGCGGCCTGGTCGGCGAAGTCGGCGCACAGCCCGAGGAGATCCCGGGCGAACGGCTCCCGCCCGTCAGCCCGCATGGCGATCAACACGCCTCGTGTGGAATCGATGGTCCGCAGCGGCGCGGCCATGACCGGCCCGTAGCGCGTCGAATCGCCGACGTCGTACTCCAGGTGATTCCGGAGCACGGGCCGTCGTTGGACGAATGCCGTCCCCGAGGTCGACCCGGTGATGGGGATGCTCTGGCCGCGGAAGACGTGTCCGTCCTCTCCCTCGGCGACCGTGATCACCAGTTCGTCGATCAGCTCCACAGGCTCTTCGGTGTCGTGGGGCTCGGCGATGAAGACCAGGTCGGCATCGGCCAGGGTCAGCACCTTCCGCGCGATCTGCTCGAGGACGTCTTGATGATCGGCGCCGGTCAGCAACTCGGTCATCACGTCGCGGTTGGCCTCGATCCAGGCCAGCTGGTTCTGCGCCTGCGCGTAGAGCCGGGCGTTGTCGATCGCGATCCCGGCAGCCGAGGCCAGTGCCTGGATGACCACCTCGTCGTCCTCGGTGAAGACGCCGCCGTTCCTCTTCTCGGTCAGATAGAGATTGCCGAAGATCTCGTCGCGGACCCGGATCGGCGTGCCCAGGAAACTCGTCATCGGCGGGTGGTTGGCGGGGAAACCCACCGATTCGGGGTGCTCGGACAGGTCGGACAACCGCAGGAGCTCGGGCTGGTCGATGAGCTGACCGAGGACGCCACCGCCGGTGGGCAGGTCGCCGATGAGTACCCGGGTCTCGGCATCGATGCCCTGGGAGAGGAACGCGGACAGATGATGCCCGCTCCCGAGCACGCCCAGCGCCCCGTACTCGGCGTCGACGAGACGGATCGCCGACGCCACGATCGATTCGAGGGTGGTTTCCAGATCGAGTCCGGAACTGACGACCAGCATCGCCTGCAGGAGTCCGTCGGTCTGATCGCGTACTTCGGCGATCTGGCTGATCCGGTCGGAGACCTCGTCGAGCAGTTCGCGCAAACGCATCTGCGACAGCGCTTTCTGCAATTCGAGCGATCTCGGATCCAGTTCCGAGAATTCGGAAACCATGTACCGGATCATAGTCAGGTTCATTTCCGGGTGCTGCACTTCGAGTTCGAACGCGGTTTCGCTCGGGTTGGGACACGAGCGATGACATTTGGTAGACCTGCACACATTCGTCGAATTCGTCCGGCCCGTCCTACAATCCGATTCAGGTGTCCGATCCGGAGGGAGACGGCATGATCAGGGTTTTCCTGGTGGACGACCACGAAATCGTCCGACGGGGACTCGTCGAGTTGCTCGACTCCGTTTCCGACGTGGAGGTCGTCGGCGAGGCCGCCAGCGTCGCGCAGGCGCTCGCGCGCATTCCCGCGGTGTCTCCGGATGTCGCCGTGCTCGACGTCCGGCTTCCGGACGGCAACGGCATCGAATTGTGCCGTGAGCTCCTCAGCAGGGTGGACGGCCTGCGTTGCCTCATGCTGACCTCACTGACCGACGACGAGGCGATGATGGACGCCATCCTGGCCGGGGCCAGCGGATACGTCATCAAGGACATCACCGGGATGGAACTGGCGCGTGCGATCGCCGAGGTGGGCGCCGGCCGGTCTCTGCTCGACAACCGCGCCGCGGCGGCGTTGATGGATCGGCTACGCGCCCGGCAGGACGCCGCGGAACCGGCGGACGACGGACTCAGCGAGCAGGATCGGACGCTGCTGGCCCTTCTCGGCGAGGGCCTGACCAACCGGCAGATCGCCGCGCGGATGCATCTCGCCGAGAAGACCGTCAAGAACTACGTCTCGCGACTGCTCGGCAGGCTCGGCATGGAGCGTCGGACCCAAGCGGCGGTGTACGCGGCGAAGACCGCGAACCGCGACCGACGACGCTGAAGCGCCACGCGGAGGGTCGATCGAACGATGTGTCATTCGACTCTTGAGATCTACGTCACATAAGCCGACACTGAAATGGTCGCTCGTCCGACAGGGAGGGCTCTCGGACGAGTGCGGCCCGACGCCCCAACAAGTGACAGAGAAGGTCCATCGAGATAACAGTTGTTTCCGCATTCGTGGAAACCGGAACTTCCCCCTCCGACCGGCACTGCGGTAGTTGCGGACGCGCGTTCGCGATCCGTACGCCGCTCCGCCAGTCCGATCTGGACGATCTCGCCCGGGTCAACGGGTGGCACATCAGCACCGAGGCCACGTGGTGCCCCGGCTGCCGATGTGCCCGGATGAGTTTGTCCGACGTTCGCGCCCGGCCCGGCCGGACCGATCAGCCCGCCTGACCGCCGAGCCCGAAGAGGGCCGGAACCACGCCGACGAGCTGCGAGAGCAGACCGGTCAGGACGTCGGCACCCGGAACACCCGAGGTGGTGGGAGGCGTCGTCCCCGGCGTCGTGCCCGGAGCGGTTTGAGGGGTTGCTCCGGGCGCGTCGCCCGCGGGTGCACCCTGGTTGACACCGATGGTGATCTTCGGGCTCTTGGCCGGATCGAGCCACACGAGGATCTGTTTCATCAGCTCGCGTTCGATCGCGACGCAGCCCATCGTCGGTTCACCGTTCGTCACGTGGAGGAACATTGCCGACGCCCGACCCGGGGTGCGTTGCGGGTTGTGCGCGATGTTGACCGCGTAGTCGTAGACCGGGCCGGAGTTGTAGAGGTTCTCACTGTCCCCACCGGGGCTCTGCGGCTGACGCACGTGCGTGTTGTAGGTCGGCGACTTCATGTTCGAGTCCCACCAGTCCTGCTGGTCGACCTTGCGATACGGCATCTTGGTCCCGGGATTCTCCGCACGGCCGAAGGCCTGGTCGAGCGGGAAGGTGCCCTGCGGGGTCCGGTGGACGTCGTCCTTCGGCTCGCCCATGCCCAGCGAACCGAGGTAGGCCTTCGTCGGGCCGATGACGGGTTTCCAACTGCCGTCGGCGCCCCGGTCGAAGGCCGTCAGGGTGGCGGTGGTGTCGGACGCCTTCGGCGCGGTCACCACGATCATCTGGCTCGTCGGCCCACCCGCCCCGGGTGCACCGGCACCGCCGGTGCCGTCGTCCGACCCGGTCCCACCGGCGAGCTGGTCGAGAATGCCGTCGAGCAGCGGCATGCCCGACCCGGGCGTCGTTCCCGGACTAGGTGTGGTGGACGTCCCCGGCGTGGATGTCTCGGGTGTAGTTGTCTCCGGGGCGGCGACCGACTGCCCGGCGCCGCCGACAATCGCGGCGAGCACCGCGATCACCAACAGTCCCAACAGTCTCATTCGCCTCATCAGTAACTTCTGCACCATGCCAGTCTGACAGTGCGCAAGAGACCATGAGTCACGTCCTGGTCACGGTGCGGTTCGGATCAGGTGTCGGCGACGAGCCGGTCGGCGTATGGACAGAAGCCGTATTCACGCGGTCGAGGTCGATTTCTCGATACGAAAACACCGAATTGCCATGATTCGAAATGCAGTACAAAAACGCATTCGACGAATCAATCTGAGAAATGGGTCGAATTCTCTTGGACTTTGTTTGCGCGTTTGTTATCAGATCATTACTGTTGCGAACGACGGCGTCGAATAAAGGCGGCCGTCGAAACGGATAGCCATTCGATTAAGGGAGAACAATGACATCCTTGGAGAACGTCGAACTGCTCACCGCCATCGTCGACCTCTTGAATTCGCTCCGCGACTTCACCCCGATCGAACCGCCGACCGCCTGATCTGACACACGAGGGCCGCGTCGACTCCCTTCCGGTGTCGACGCGGCCTTCGAGTTTCCGGCGGCGAAATCCTTACGGCCACCGAGCAATTGGAACCCAGAGGTCGGCGCCGACCCTACGGCGCGAACTCCTCGAGCATCTCGGTCACGAGTGCGGCGATCGGCGACCGCTCGCTGCGGGTGAGCGTGATGTGCGCGAAGAGCGGGTGTCCCTTCAGCTTCTCGATGACCGCGGCGACGCCGTCGTGGCGGCCCACGCGGAGATTGTCACGTTGCGCGACATCGTGGGTCAGCACCACGCGAGATCCCGATCCCAGGCGGGACAGAACGGTGAGCAACACGTTGCGCTCCAGCGACTGCGCCTCGTCGACGATGACGAACGAATCGTGCAGCGACCGCCCGCGGATGTGCGTCAGCGGCAGCACCTCCAGCATGCCGCGGCTCAAGACCTCGTCGATGACCTCCGGCGACGCGAGCCCCTCCAGCGTGTCGAAGACCGCCTGCGCCCACGGACCCATCTTGTCGGACTCACTACCGGGCAGATAGCCGAGCTGTTGTCCGCCGACTGCGTACAGCGGCCGGAACACGACGACCTTCCGCTGGGTACGCCGTTCCAGGACCGCTTCCAGTCCCGCACAAAGCGCGAGCGCCGATTTTCCGGTACCGGCCTTGCCGCCGAGCGAGACGATTCCCACGCTCTCGTCGAGGAGCAGGTCGAGGGCGACCCGCTGCTCGGCCGACCGTCCGTGCAGTCCGAAGGCCTCGCGGTCGCCGCGGACCAGTTGCACCCGCTTGTCCGCGTTCACCCGGCCCAGGGCACTCGACGTGGCGCTGAGCAGTCGAACACCGGTGTGACACGGCAGTTCGCGTGCCTCGTCGAGGTCGACGACGCCCTCGGCGAACAACGTGTCGACCGTGGCGGTGGCGACATCGAGTTCGGTCATGCCCGACCACCCCGAGACCACGACATCCTGCGCGTGGTACTCGTCGGCGGCCAGGCCCACCGCACCGGCCTTCACCCGCAGCGGTGTGTCCTTCGAAACCAGGGTCACGTCCTTGCCCTCGGCGCGCAGGTTCAGTGCACAGGCGAGGATCCGGGAGTCGTTCGAGTCGGTGCGGAAGCCGGCGGGCAGCACGGCGGGGTCGGTGTGGTTGAGCTCCACCTGGAGGGTGCCGCCCTCGTCGCCGATCTCGAGCGGCAGGTCGAGCCGGCCGTGTTCGAGTCGCATGTCGTCGAGCATGCGCAGCGCCTCACGCGCGAACCAGCCGAGTTCGTGGTGGTGACGTTTGCCCTCGAGTTCGCTGATGACCACCAGTGGCAGCACGACGTGGTGTTCGGCGAAACGCATGACCGCCCAGGGATCGGACAGCAGCACGGAGGTATCGAGGACGTAGGTGCGTGTGGTCACGTGGGGCTCCTACGTTCGTGCGGCTCCCGCACAAACCAGTGTTGGTCGACCGGCCGGTCCAGTTGTCCGTTGTCCCGGCGTCAGCCGAGGTGGACGAGGACCGGGGCCGGTCCCCTCGCGTTGCTCGCACAAACCACGAATTGAACCTCCCGAACGAACCGCTTCCCCGCGGTCCGTCACTCGCCAACGTACGCGCGAAAATCGTTGGCGGCGCGCCGGAATCCGGTGTGTCGGCGTGAATTGTGGGTAAACCGCCGTATCGTTTCCACCGGAGACGCAACACGGCGCCACCAGGACTTTCGTCGTCCCGGTGGCGCCGTGTTCGTACTGGGCGCGAGTCGTCAGCGGCCGGTGCGGGCGAGGATGCGGGTGCGCGCGGCCTCCGCCTCCTCACCGAGACCGGAGACGGTGTCGAGCTTGACCGCGTCGGCCAGGGCCGCCGCGATGGCCGCCTTCACCTCGGCGTTCTCGTAGTCGGCGATGAGTGCGCGCTCGGCGTCGAAGTCGGCGATGTCGTGGCCGATCGGCTCGTCGAGGGCCAGCGCCCGGTCGATGGCGAGGACGGTGGCGTCCTGGTCGGCGACAATGCCGGCGTTGAGGAACGCGCCGAAGGTGGTGGCCTGGCCCTGGTCGTCGTTGGAGATCTTCGTCAGGATCTCCACGAGTGCCTCGTCGCCGGCGACCGCGGACAGGCGCTTGATGAAGTGGACGCACTGGTTCTCGTGTACCGCCATCAGCGCGAGCACGTCGAGCGGGCCGAGTGGCTCGACCTGCTCCGGCGTCTGCCGATACCCCTGCGTGACGTGGATGCGACGGCGCTCCTCGGCGTCCACCGGATCGATCGCGCGCCGGACGACGAGGTAGTCGCGCAGGACGATCGCGTGGCGGTTGTCCTCGGCGGTCCACACGCCCACGAGCTGTCGCCAGTCGGAGAAGGCCGGGAAGTGCTTGGCCAGCACCCGGTGGTACGACGGCAGGTTGTCCTTGGTCAGCAGGAGGGCGAGCAGTCCCGCACGTGCCTCATCGGACAGGAAGGCCTCCGACGGATCGAAATCCGCTCCGCCGAGGAACCCGAAGTTGCGTCCGTCGTCCCACGGCACCCAGTCGTGCGGATTCCACGGAGCCGCGGCCGACTGGTGGTCTTCGGCGATCTCGGGAAGAGCCTTCTCGAGCGCGATGATCAGGTCGTCTTCAGTGAGGGCGTTCATCGCTGAAAGGATACGGACGCGCCGCCGGGACAGGCAATCCAGGTCAGATCCGGCTCATCAGGCCCCACTCCTCGAGACCGTCGTAGAGCGGGAAGTCGAGGGCGAGCTTGGACACGCGCCCGCGCAGGGCCGAGACGTCGGCGGCATCGCCGGCCGCGAGCGCGGTGGCGATGATGTCGGCGACCTCGGTGAACTGTTCGTCGCCGAAGCCGCGGGTGGCCAGTGCCGGGGTGCCGATACGTAGACCCGAGGTGACCATCGGCGGTCGCGGATCGAACGGCACCGCATTGCGGTTGACGGTGATGCCGACCTGATGCAGCAGGTCCTCGGCCTGCTGGCCGTCGAGGGCGCTGTTCCGCAGATCGACGAGCACGAGGTGGACGTCGGTACCGCCGGTCAGGACCGAGACGCCGGCCCCGGCCACATCCGAGCCGTTGAGGCGTTCGGCGAGGAGCCGCGCCCCGGACAGGGTGCGCCGCTGGCGCTCGGCGAATTCGTCGGTGGCGGCGATCTTCAGGGCCACCGCCTTACCGGCGATCGCGTGCATGAGCGGCCCGCCCTGCTGACCGGGGAACACCGCCGAGTTCAGCTTCTTGGCCCACTCCTGCTTGGCCAGGATGATCCCCGAACGCGGGCCGCCGAGGGTCTTGTGCACGGTCGAGGACACGACGTCGGCATGCGGGACCGGCGACGGATGCAGGCCGGCGGCGACGAGACCGGCGAAGTGGGCCATGTCGACCCAGAGGTGTGCGCCGACCTCGTCGGCGACGGAGCGGAACGCCTCGAAGTCGAGCGTGCGCGGGTAGGCCGACCACCCGGCGACGATGACCTTCGGTTTGACGTCGAGGGCGATCTTGCGCACCTCGTCCATGTCGATGCGGAAGTCCTCTTTGCTCACGCCGTAGAAGGCGTTCTCGTAGAGCTTGCCGGAGAAGTTCAGGCGCATGCCGTGGGTGAGGTGACCGCCGTGCGCGAGGTCGAGACCGAGCATGGTCTCCCCCGGCTCCATCAGGGCCTGCAGCACCGCGGCGTTGGCCTGGGCACCCGAATGCGGTTGCACGTTGGCGAAGTCGGCGCCGAACAGCTCCTTCGCCCGGTTGCGGGCGATGTCCTCGACGACGTCGACGTACTCGCACCCGCCGTAGTAGCGACGTCCCGGGTACCCCTCGGCGTACTTGTTGGTCAGCACGCTGCCCTGGGCCTGCAGCACCGCACGCGGCACGAAGTTCTCCGAGGCGATCATCTCGAGGGTGTCCCGCTGGCGGCTGAGTTCACCGTTCATGGCGGCTGCGACGTCGGGGTCGAGCTCTGCCAGGGACATCGAGTTCAGGGATGACGGGTTCGCGGTCATGCCCCGATTCTAGGCACCGAGTTCGCGCCGCAGACTCGCCGCCCGCTCCCTGAGGAGTCCCGGAGCCTGCGGAGGGACGTCACGAAGGGTCTACAGCAGTTCGCGCCGCAGACTCGCCGGGATGAGTGGTTCGTCGAGCAGGCGACCGAAGGCGGCCGCGCGGTCGTCGGCCTGCTCGAGCCACGCCTCGAGCAATCGGTATCCCTCGACGTAGGTGCTGATGTAGGCGCGCCAGAGCGGCGAGGTGAGGAATCGCAGCATCTGTCGGGCCCGTTCCTCGGGCGCGAGAAGCCAGCGCCGGAGATGTTCGGCGACGGTGTCGGCGTCGGCGTGGCGGTCGTGCAGCAGCAGCGCGGCGTCCTGACGAACGCCGAGGAGCCCGGCGGTGGCGCGTCCGACGCCCATCGCCCGCCCGGCGTCGAAGCGGAGTCCGAGGTCGGCGTAGATCTCCTGTGCCCACGTTCCCCACTCGGGACCGACGATCGCGGCCAGCGCGTGGTCGGCGAGGCCCTCGGCCATCAGGCACTGTGGGGTGTTGACCAGGAAGATCGACTGCTCGTCGTGCCCCGCGCCGACGAGCAACTGCTCTTTACGGCAGTGCTCGGTGTGGTGACCGGGGTAGGCCTCGTGCGCGATGAGGGCCGGCAGGGAGGACATGTACTGCGTGAGATCGGCGTTGATGGCGACGCGTGAGCGATAGTTGCCGAGGTAGTAGTTGAATCCCGACCACGGCTTGTCGGTGACGACTTCGAACTCGACGATCTCGTTGTCCGGCAACGGATATGCGGACCGTACTCGTTCGCGGAGCGCGCTGCTGAACGCGCGGACGCACTCGTCGACCCGCTCGGGTGGGATCTCGTCGGCACGCCGGTGCGCGGCGTAGATGTCCCGGAGCTCGTCGCCGGTGGCGCCCGGGACGCCGAGGGCCTCCGCCAGGTCGGCGTGCGCCTGCCGATACCGGTCCGGATCGGCCATCGCGATGTCGACGTCGAAGTAGGCGCGGACCTCGTCGATGAATCCGACGTCGTCGCCGGCGAACTTGCGCGCCGAGCACTCCAGCGCGCGCAGGTGGGCGCCGATGAACTCGGCGCGCGCCGCGTCGAGCGCGCCGGGCAGGTCGGCGAGCAGCCCGCGCGCGCGGTCGGCGAGCCGGGCGGGATCGGGTGCGGGCGCGTTCTCGACCTCCGCCTTCAGCGCGGGATCGCCGGTGTAGGCGTCGACGAAGCCCCGTTCGAGGCGATCGAAGGCGAGGCCGAGACGGAGGTACTCGGCCACCAGCGGGTCCGAGGCGTGGTCGGTGTCGGCGACGGTCGGGGACGGCATACCGGCAGGCTACCGATCGACGCTGTCACACGTCGCCCTAAGCTGTACGCATGATCACTCAGGGAGCGGCGGAACCGACATCGGCGGAGCTGCCCTGATGGCCCGCAACGCCACCGATCGGGATCCCAGTCTGTACCTGGAACTCGACCGGAGGCAGTGGCGCGAACTCCGCGAGTCGATGCCCCTGGTCCTCAACGAGGACGAACTGGCCGAGCTCGTCGGCCTCGGTGAGCAGATCGACCTCGACGAGGTCGCCGACGTGTATCTGCCGCTCTCTCGTCTGATCCACCTGCAAGTCGCTGCGCGGCAACGGTTGTTCGCCGCGACCTCGACCTTCCTCGGTGAGCGGCAGACCAATCGGCAGGTGCCCTTCGTCATCGGGATCGCGGGCAGTGTGGCGGTCGGGAAGTCGACGACGGCCCGCGTGCTCGCCGCCCTGCTCGCCCGCTGGGAGTCCCACCCGAAGGTGGACCTGATCACCACCGACGGTTTTCTGCTGCGCACCGCGGAGATGCAGCGTCGGGGCATTCTGCACCGCAAGGGATTTCCCGAGTCCTACGATCGCCGGGCCCTTCTGCGCTTCGTCACCGAGGTGAAGTCGGGTGCGCGCGAGGTCGCCGCGCCGGTCTACTCGCACCTCGCCTACGACATCGTGCCCGACGTCTATCACTATGTGCGCCAGCCCGACATCCTGATCCTCGAGGGCCTCAACGTGCTCCAGACCGGAGCGACGCTGATGGTCTCGGACCTGTTCGACTTCTCCATCTACGTCGACGCCAAGATCGACGACATCGAATCCTGGTACATCTCGCGCTTCCTGCAGATGCGGACCACCTCGTTCGCCAACCCGGACTCGCACTTCCACGCGTACGCGTCGCTGACCGACGATCAGGCGACCGCCGCGGCCCGGGATCTGTGGACCTCGATCAACCGTCCGAATCTGATCGAGAACATCCTGCCCACCCGGCCGCGGGCGTCACTGGTGCTGCGCAAGGACTACGACCACTCCATCAATCGGGTGCGCCTGCGGAAGCTCTGACCGACGATGCGGCCCGGCGTTCGTCGAGTCCGGCCGGGTACCCGCCGGCCAGCGCGATGCGGTTCCACGCGTTGATCATCACGATCGACGCGACCAGCTGACCCATCGCGGCGGCGTCGAAATGGGCTCGTGCGGAATCGAACACGTCGTCGGGGACACCGTTCTCGCCGATCAGCGTGACGCTCTCGGTGAGAGCCAGCGCCGCCCGTTCGGCCGGGGTGAACGCCGATCCGGCCTCCCGCCACGCGGCGATCAGCATCAGTTTGTGCGGGTCGATGTCCTTGGCGAGGGCATCGGAGGTGTGCATGTGCAGGCAGTAGGCGCACCCGTTGAGTTGCGAGGCCCGGATGACGATCAGTTCGGCGAGTTCTGGGTCAACCCCGGCCGACGATGCCCGCTGCAGCGCCACGAGGGCCTTGTACACGGACGGATTGTCCTGCGGTATCCACATTCTCGTCGCAGGCCGGGCGGCGGTGCTCATCGCCGTTCCCCCGCGCTCGCATTCTCGCGACCGGCCAGCCACCCGTCGAGCGTCGTCGACGTGACGACGTCGGGATCGACTGGCACGAGTCCGCCCTCCCGTATCGCCGGCCC
Organism: Gordonia sp. ALPHA1B1; assembly: GCF_005502615.1. NCBI lineage: Bacteria > Bacillati > Actinomycetota > Actinomycetes > Mycobacteriales > Gordoniaceae > Gordonia > Gordonia sp. ALPHA1B1. Next base: position 112,272 of record NZ_SCOC01000007.1, read on the forward strand.
CCCGAACCGGACGCCGAATATCCATCGTGGTGAGCCGGTCTGCGCAGCAACCGCTTTCGCCACATCGACCAGGTCCATCTCCACCGGTCCGCTCACCTCGATCGTCCGCTTTCCGGTCGGACCCGCGGTCACCACGTCGGCGACCGCCACGGCCACGTCGGCGACCGCGGCCGGGGCGCACCGCATCCTGGGCACCGCGGCGATCGGACCGAACCCCATCGACGACATCATCTGCTCGGCGAGCTCGAACCACTGCACCGACGCCAGGATGGTGAGTGCCGCGGGGTCGACGACCTCGCCGTAGGCGGCCTCCTGTGCCGCTTTGCCCTGGTAGTAACCGAATTTGGCGTTGACCGCCGGATCGCCGGCGTTGACGATCGACACCACGACGACGTGCGCGACACCCGCCGTCGTCGCGGCACGGCCGATCTTGGTCGCCGTGGTCTCGAAGAAGTCGATCGCCTCCTTCGCCTTCAGCGTCTGGAGACTGAGGCAGTCGACGACGGCGTCGGCACCGTCGAACGCCGCCGCCAGACCCGTTCCGGTGTAGGCGTCGACGCCGGTCGCCCGGCTGGCGCGCACCACCTCGTGGCCCCGCTCGACGAGCAGGTCGGCGACCCGACTTCCCAGCGCACCGCTGGCACCCACGACCACTATCTTCATCTCGTTCCTCCTCAAGGACGGACAGCTCTGTGTTGTGGGTTTAGGCTATGCCGCAATTAGCTCAAGAAAGTGGTCCAATCCGATGGCAGAAAAGCGGGTCAATTCGACGGCGGATCCCTGGGCCGAAGTGGCCGAGCGGCTGGGCGCGGACCTTTTCCTCGACCTGCAGCCCGATCCGGGCGCGGGTGCACGCGGGCGCGGTGCCACCCTGCGTCGGGCCCTCACCGAGGCGCTGCGCTCGGCCATCCTCGACAACCGACTGCCCGCGGGCACCGCATTGCCGCCGTACCGATCCCTCGCCGCGGACCTCGGTCTCGCTCGCGGCACCGTGTCGGCGGTCTACTCCGAACTGATCGCGGAAGGGTGGCTGACCGCGCGCCAGGGCTCGGCCACCCGGGTCGCCGACGGTGCGGCACGGCCACCGGCCATCGACGATCCCGGTGCGTCCACCGCCATGCCGGCCCTGCGTCACGACTTCTCGCTGGGACGACCCTGCGCCGGGATGTTCCCGCGCAACGACTGGATCCGCGCCACCCGACGCGCCCTGACCGAGACCCCCGACGACGCCTTCGGACCGGCTCACCCCCGCGGGCGCCTTGAGCTGCGGAACGCCCTCACCGGTTACCTGGCCCGCACGCGGGGTGTCCGCACCGCACCGGACCTGATCGTTCTCGGGACGTCGGTGCTGTCGGCACTGGAGTTGTTGGCGCGCACGGTGATCGGTGGTGTCGTCGCGGTCGAGAGCCACGGTCTGCCCTTTCACCGGCACGCCCTCGAGCGCGGCGGCGCGCGGGTCGTACCGGTGCGCATCGACGCCGACGGCATGGTGATCGACGAGCTCGAACGCACCGGGGCGGCCGCGGTCGTGCTGACCCCCAGCCACCAGTTCCCCACCGGTGTCGCTCTTTCGCCGGCGCGCCGGATGCAGGTCGTCGACTGGGCGCGGCGGACCGGCGCGGTCATCGTGGAGGACGACTACGACGGCGAGTTCCGCTACGACCGCGAACCGGTCGGTGCGTTGCAGGCGCTCGGCCCCGACGTCGTCGTCCACACCGGCTCGCTGAGCAAGAGCCTGTCGCCGGCGGTACGCGCGGGCTGGCTGGCCACTCCCGCCCACCTGGTCGAACCGGTGTTGCGCGGCAAGGGCTTCCGTGAGGCCGACGCGAGCATCGTCGATCAGCTCACGCTGGCCGAACTGATCGGTTCCGGAGCCTACGACCGGCACATCCGGCGCAGTCGTCAGGCGTACCGGACCCGGCGCGATGCGCTGGTGTCGGCCCTGGCCGGAATCGGACTCGAACTCCCCGGCATCGCCGCCGGACTGCACGCGTTGATCCCCGTCGACCATGCCGACGAGGGAGCCATCGTCCACCGGGCCTACGAACGCGGAATCGCGGTGACCGGACAGTCCCTGTTCCGGCATCCCGACGCCGACCCGCTGCCCTCCGGCGGGATCGGCGTCGGCTTCGGCACTCCCGCGGCGTCGACCTTCGGCGCCGATCTCACCGCATTGACCGGGCTCCTGGCCGACTCCGCCGCACGCTGAACCCGGCGCGGATCGACACCGGCGGAGTCACTTGCCGAACCGCCGGCTCCGCGCGGAGTAGTCGCGCAAGGCGCGCAGGAAGTCCACCCGACGGAACTCCGGCCAATAGGCGTCGGTGAACCAGATCTCCGAATAGGCGCTCTGCCACAACAGGAATCCCGACAGCCGCTGCTCTCCGGAAGTCCGGATCACGAGATCCGGGTCGGGCTGACCCTTGGTGTAGAGATTGGCGTCGATCGCCTCCACGGTGACCGCATCCACCATCTCGGCCGCAGTCGCCCCGGCGGTCACCTTCTCCTCCAGGAGCGCGCGAACCGCGTCCACGATCTCCTGCCGCCCGCCGTATCCGACGGCGACGTTGACGTTCATCCCCTGCCGTTCGGCGGTGCGGTCGGCGGCCGCCCGCAGACGTCCGGCCACCAGCTCGGGCAGTGCGTCGAGGGTGCCGACGATGCGGATCCGCCACTCGCCCTCGGGCGCGGAGATCTCGTCGACGATGTCCGGCACGATCTCGAGGAGTGCGTCGAGTTCGTCCGACGACCGGTTGAGGTTCTCGGTCGACAACAGGTAGATCGTGACGGCTTCGATGCCCAGGCCGGCGCACCAGCCGAGCATGTCCGCGATGCGCTGGGCACCCACGCGGTGTCCGTGGCTGACGTCCTCGAAACCAGCCTCACGCGCCCACCGCCGGTTGCCGTCGCAGATGATCGCCACGTGACGCGGCAGACGCTCGGTGTCGAGGAGCTGGATGAGCCGCCGTTCGTAGACGGAGAGAACGGGTCGTCGAAGCCGGTCCGGCAGGAGCTTCATCGTCGCGTCGTTCCCGCGTCGTGTCGGCCTCGTGTCACGCAGGACACCTTACGCGTCGCATCACGCCTTGCCGGTGACGCTGTGGACGCGCGAAGTTACGGTACCGTAGGTTCGGTGAGCACGTTGCTGAACCCGCCGGCTGACGTCCGCCCACGACTGCGCGGGGTCATCCACCACTACTCCGCCTATGTGGCCGCGGTCGCGGGGCTGGCCCTGGTGATCGGCGCGGCCACGGTCGGCGACCCCGTCGCCGTCGTACCGTGTGCCGTCTACGCGGTCACCGTGCTCGGACTCTTCGCGATCAGCGCCGGCTACCACCGGATTCCGTGGAAGACCGCCCGCGCGCGGACCCGGATGAAGCGTGCCGACCACGCGATGATCTTCCTCTTCATCGCCGGCACCTACACGCCGTTCTGCGCCCTCGGGCTTCCCTCGCCGACCAGTTGGTGGGTCCTCGGCATCGTCTGGGCCGGCGCAGCCGCCGGTGCGACCCTCAAGATCGCGTGGCCCGGCGCACCCCGCTGGCTCGGCGTCACCCTCTACATCGTGCTGGGCTGGGTGATCGTGGCCGTCGCCCCGGCGCTCGTCGGCGAGACCGGTCTGCCCGTTCTGATCCTGCTCGCGCTCGGCGGTGTCTTTTACAGCGTCGGTGGCGTCCTCTATGCGGCACGCTGGCCCGACCCCTGGCCGGAGACCTTCGGTCATCACGAGGTGTTCCACGCCTGCACCGCAGTCGCGGCCCTGCTGCACTACGTCGCCGCCTGGCTCCTGGTGTTGGGCTGACCTGCCCGTACGGTGACCGCACGCGGTTCGGGCATGACCGCCGTCGCTATGCTCCTTCCGTGAACCCGGACGTGCGCGCCCTCCACCGCCTTCGCGGTGGGGTCGTCGGCGCGCTGTCGGCGAGCACCGCGGTGGCCGCGCACGGGCTCGCGGCGGGTTCTCTCCCCGCCACCTCATCTCTGGTGTTCATGATCGCGGCGTGCACCGTACTCGGCTGGGCGATCGGCGCGACGGCCCGTCGTCGTCCCGGGTGGCTCGGCACGATCGGGCTCCTCGCGGCCGGGCAGGTGCTCGCACACGTGTCGCTCACCGCGCTCGATGCCTCGTCGGCGCACCACGCGGGCGTGAGTGCGCTTGCACACGCGCCGAGCGGGACCATGATGTTCGTCCACGCGGTGGCGACTCTGCTCACCGCCGCCGCCATCCACGTCGTCGAACCCGCCCTGCTCAGCGTCCTGACCGCGGTCGTCGCACTCATCCGGGCCGTCCTCGACCCGCCCGCTGACGACGCGATCCCGCGCGCCCCGCGGGCGACCCACGACGACGCGCGGCCCCGCCTGCGCGCCATCGCCGCTCTCGACACCCGCGGACCCCCGGCCCTCACGCGCTGATTCCCTACTCCGCCGACCCGTCACCCGACGGGCCGGTCGGTGCGCGTCTGCCATCCCGCCTGACCGCGGTCGATGCCGCGCGCCGTCTTCCGCATGAGAGGCCCACCCGTGTCCCTGTCGAACCTGTCCCGCCCCGGTGAACCCACCGGGCCGCCCGACCCCCGTCCCGAAACATCCGACGACAACCCCACTCCACCAGCCGCCGCACCAGACCGGCGAGTGACCCCGAACAGCTGGCAACCTCTGCTGCGCCGGTTGCACTTCTACGCAGGCGTCTTCATCGCGCCGTTCCTGATCGTTGCGGCGGTCAGCGGCGGGCTCTACGCGATCTCCCCATCGCTGGAACAGGTCGTCTACCGCGATCAACTCTCCACCGAAAGCACCGGCGACGCACGTCCGATCTCCGAACAGGTCGAGGCGGCGGCCCGGATCCGGCCGGACCTCACCCTGTCCGCGGTGCGCCCGGCCGCCGAACCCGGCGACACCACCCGCGTCCTGTTCGACGATCCCTCCCTCGGGGCGTCGAAGCGCCAGGCCGTGTTCATCGATCCGGTGACCCTGGAATCGACCGGAGAGCTGGTGTCCTACGGCAGCAGCGCGGCGTTGCCGATGCGCACCTGGATCAGCGAACTGCACCGTCACCTCCATCTCGGCGAGCCCGGCCGGATCTACAGCGAGCTCGCCGCCTCCTGGCTGTGGGTCATCGCCGTGGCCGGCCTCGCGCTGTGGATCTCCGCGTATCGCGCGCGCCGAAAACGACGCGCCGCCGACCTGGTCGCCTTCGACCGATCGGCGACCGGACGCAACCGCACCCGCAACCGGCACGGCGTGATCGGCGTCTGGATCGCGGTGGGGTTGGTGTTCTTGTCGGCCACCGGTCTGACTTGGTCGAAGTACGCCGGTGAGCACGTCTCCGATGTGCGCACGGCGCTGAGCTGGACGACCCCGACGGTCGACACCTCGCTGTCCGGATCGACGTCCGGATCGGACGGGCTGGGTGATCACAGCGGGCACGGCGATCACGGCGGCGCGGGTCACGAGCAGCGCGTTCCGGAAACGTCCGGCCAGACGATCGCGCAGCTCGACCGGGTGCTGGGCACCGCTCGGGCCGCCGGTGTGGACGGCCAGGTGGAGGTCTCGATCCCGACCGATGCGGACACCGCCTTCACCGTCGCCGAGACCAGGCAGCCCTGGCAGTTCGCCCAGGACACCGTCACCGTGAACGGCGAGACCGGTGCCGTTGTCGACGAACTGCGGTTCGCCGACTGGCCGCTCGCCGCGAAACTCACGACCTGGGGCATCGCACTGCACATGGGCATCCTGTTCGGCTGGGTGAGCCAGCTGGTTCTCCTGCTCCTGGCGATCGCGCTCGTGGTGCTGATCGTCCGCGGCTATCAGATGTGGTGGCAACGGCGGCCGAAGCGTGGCGGCGCGGTCGCGGTGGGTCGCCCGCCGGCACGGGGTGCACTGCGTCGGGTGCCGGTGGCCGGCGCGGTCGCGATCGTGGTGGTGGCCGCGGTGGTGGGCTGGTTCGTGCCGTTGCTCGGACTCAGCCTCCTCGGCTTCCTCGTGGTCGACGCTGCACTCGGAATCCGCGCCCGTCGCAAGCGAGTCGGCGTCGTCACCGACGCCGGGAGCAAGTCGAGCGGGTCGATCGACTCGCGGTAGCCCGTCGGGCAGGCGGCGGGGACGTACGCGTGGAGGTCGGAGACTTCACCTCCGCATCATGTCCCCGCCGTCTGCAGGTGGAGCCCAGGTCAGGTGATCCTGGTCGGCTGAGGCCATGCGGGGAAACCCGGCCGACGCATCACCGGCCCTTCTCACACCGTCGACCATCCGTTGTCATCCCGACCTCACGCTCCGCGGCGGCACTTCCCGACGCCGCTTCCTCACCTGGTCGGCACTCGTCGCCGGGCTCGCGTTCACGCCCGGCCTCCTCGGCGGCACCTCGCCGGCCCTACCCACACCGGCTCACCCCGCCGGCGTCTTCGGACTCGGGGTGGCGTCCGGTGACCCCCTCCCCGACGGCGTTGTGCTGTGGACGCGGTTGTCGCGCAACCCGTTCGCGCCCGGTGGCGGCATGGGACCACGCCCGGTGCGGGTCGACTGGGAGATCGCCGCCGACGAATCCATGACCCGCATCGTGCGTCGGGGTACGGTCCACGCCACCGCGGAATGGGGACACAGCGTGCACGTCGATATCCGCGGTCTCGCGCCCGCCGCCGACTACTTCTATCGGTTCCGGGCACTCGGCGAGGTCTCGACGATCGGCCGGACCCGAACGGCACCAGCACCTTTCGCACGCGTCGAGAAGATGACGGTCGCCGTCGCGTCCTGCCAGAACTGGTCCGACGGCTACTACCATGCGTACGCCGACCTGGCGGCGCATGCGCCCGACGTGGTGCTCCACCTCGGTGACTACATCTACGAGAAGCCGATCCCGGTTCATGGTGGCGCGAGACCCGATGCGGTGCTTCCTCTCTCGGCAACACGGGAAGCAGTCGACCTCGACGACTACCGCGAGCGCTACGCGCTGTACAAGTCCGACCCCGACCTCCAACTCGCCCACGCGATGACACCGTTCGTGATCACCTTCGACGACCACGAGGTCGACAACAACTGGGCCGCAGCGATTCCCGAGGACCACACCCCACTCACCGCATTCGCGCTGCGTCGCGCCCGCGCGCTGCGCGCCTGGTGGGAGAACACGCCGGTGCGGGTGGCGGCCCGACCGAACGGAACCGTCATCCGCGCGCATCGGCGGCTCGGTTTCGGCGATCTCGTCGACCTCACCCTCCTCGACACCCGCAGTCACCGCAGCGATCAGGCCAACGGGGACAACGACACCGGGCAGAACGCGCGCACCGCGGACGCCGCCCGGACCATCCTCGGTGCCGAACAGGAGCGATGGGTGCTCGACGACTTCGCCTCGTCCCGGCACCGGTGGAACGTCCTCGCCCAGCAGGTACCGATGGCCGACCTCGCCCGAACCGTCGGCTCGACCCGGGCGGTCAGCATGGACGGGTGGAGCGGTTACGAGGCCTCGCGCTCCCGCATCCTCGGCGGCGCCGCCGACCGGGGCGTGCGCAACCTGGTGTCGCTCGCCGGCGACATCCATCGCAGCGTGGTCGCCGACCTCCGGACCTCCTACACCGATGAATCGCCCACGCGCGGCGTCGAATTGGCCGCGACGTCGATCACCTCCGGCGGGGACGGGGAGGACAGCGACGACGGCGACCGCCGCCTCAAGGAAGCGTCACCCCACGTCCGGTTCGGCAACTCGCAACGCGGCTACCTGCTCAACCGGATCCACTCCGATCGGTGGGAGGCCGAGTTCCGCGTGGCGCCGTCGGTACGGTCGCCCCGCGGAACACTGCGTCGTCGAGCACTGATCACGATCCCGGACTCGACGTCTGAGGTCGACGTCGTCTGACGCCGCTCCCTGATCGGAAGGAACGCCCTGCCCCCTGCTCCCTGAGGAGCGCCCGGAGCTTGCGGAGGGCGCGTCACGAAGGGTCAGCCCCGCGCGAGCGCCGCCAGGACCTGGGCGCTGGCCTCCCAGCCCATGCACTTGTCGGTGACGGACTTGCCGTACACCAGCGGGGTGGCCTCGGTCGATTGCGCGCCGGGCTCGAGGAAGCTCTCCAGCATCACGCCGCTGACGTTCGAGGGCTCACCGGCCTCGCGCGCCGCCCGGAGTCGCGTCGCGATCTCGGTGGCGACCTCCGCCTGACGGACATGATCCTTGCCCGAATTGGCATGCGAGCAGTCGATCATGACCCGGGCGGGCAGGCCGGCCGCGGCGAGCGCCTCGGCGGCCGCCGACACCGACTCCGCGTCGAAGTTCGGGCCGCGCGTGCCGCCGCGCAGGATGATGTGGCAGTCCTCGTTGCCTGCGGTCTCCACCACGGCGCCGTTGCCGAAGTCGTCGACTCCGAAGAAGACGTGTTCGGCCGCAGCGGCTTTCACGCCGTCGATGGCGACCTGGACGTTGCCGTCGGTGCCGTTCTTGAAGCCGATCGGCATCGACAGGCCCGACGCCAGCTGCCGGTGGACCTGGGACTCGGTGGTGCGGGCGCCGATGGCCCCCCACGCGACCGCGTCGGCGATGTACTGCGGGCTGGTCGGTTCGAGGAACTCACATCCGACGGGCAGACCGAGGTCGATGATGTCGAGCAGCAACGACCGGGCGGTGCGCAGGCCACGCTCGACATCGAAGGTGTTGTCCATCCCGGGGTCGTTGATCAGGCCCTTCCACCCGACGGTGGTGCGCGGCTTCTCGAAGTATACGCGCATGACGATCTTGAGTCGCTCGGAGTAGGCATCGGCCAGCGGCGCGAGGCGCCGGGCGTAGTCGATGGCGGCGATCGGATCGTGGACCGAACAGGGCCCGACGATGACGAGCAGCCGGTCATCGCGGCCGGCGAGGATGTCGGCGATCTCGTCCCGGTCGCGCTGGACGGCGACTGCTCGTCGTGCCGAGAGGGGCAGTTCGCTGCGCACGGTGTCGGGCGACGGGATCGGACGGAACGCCCGGATGCGGCGGTCGGAGGTCGATTCGGCGTTGTCGTCGGATCGGATCGGGAGGTCCGGCAAGGTGGTCACGTTGTGTGCCTTTCGAGGTCATGCCCGTGTCGTTGTGGTGACGAGGCATGCCCTGGGTGTGGTCGGAGCCCCGCTCAAATGACAAGAGCAGCGACCGTGGGGTCGCTGCTCGGGCTCCGGGTGTGTCGTGCGCGCGTCAGGTCAACGCATCATCGTGGCCCCACCCGGAGCCTCGATAAAGCGCCAATACGCGCGCACGGTGCTGATCACGGCGACCACACTAGCACAACGGTTTCGACACCCCGATTTTCACGGGTGCCCCCGGTCGATCAGCTCGCTGAGCACGAGGATCGACTCTGATCGATCCACCGGGCCCGCCCGCCGGATGCGTTCGAGCGCCTGCTCGAGGTGCCGTACGTCGCGGGCCATCACGCGCAGGACGGCGTCGGCCTGACCGGTGACCGTCGCCGCGCCCACGACCTCCGGTATGGGCTCCCACGCCGCCTTCAACTCGTCGGGCGAGATGTTGCCCCGGCAGTAGACCAACACGTATGCCTCGGTGGTCCACTGCATCGCGTGCGGGTCGACGACCGCGGTGAAACCCCGGATGACGCCGTCGGCGACCAGGCGGTCGACGCGTCGTTTCACCGCGGGGGCCGACAACCCCACCTGCTGCCCGATCTGCTGGTAGGTCGCCCGGGCGTCCCGGGTGAGGTGCGCGAGCACGCTCTCGTCGAGGTCGTCCAGTGTCCGCAACAGACCGCTCCCCTTCGCTTCCATACCGGCGATCCGTTGCGTTCAGACGCAATCGACGTCGATTGTTTGCACCAGATCTCGACGATACCCTCGATTCATGACGATGACGAGCCCCGGCACCGGCACCCACGCCAGCGCGGGCGCACCTCTCGACGTCGTCGAACCTCATGTGGCGCACAACTATTCGCCGATCCCGGTGACCGCGGCCACCGCCGAGGGGGCCTGGATCACCGACATCGACGGCCGTCGACACCTCGACTGTCTCGGGGCCTATTCCGCGGTCAATTTCGGCCACCGCCATCCACGCATCGTCGCCGCCGCACTCGATCAGCTGGCGCGGGTCACCCTCACCAGCCGCGCATTTCGGTCCGATCGACTCGAACCGTTCTGCGCCGCACTGGCTTCCCTGTGCGGCAAGGACATGGTCCTGCCTATGAACACAGGTGCGGAGGCAGTCGAATCCGGGATCAAGGTCGCCCGCAAGTGGGGTTACGACGTCAAAGGCGTACCCGACGGCCGCGCCACGATCGTGGTGGCCTCCGGGAACTTCCACGGCCGCACGACGACGATCGTCTCGTTCAGCGACGACCCCGAGGCGCGCGCCGGATTCGGCCCCTACACACCGGGATTCGTTCGCGTCCCGTTCGGCGACCTGGCTGCCCTCGATGCCGCGATCGACGAGAACACGGTGGCCGTCCTGCTCGAACCCGTCCAAGGCGAAGCCGGCGTCGTCGTGCCTCCCGACGATTATCTGCCCGGCACGCGGGCCCTCTGCTCCGAACGCGGCGTGCTGTTCATCGCCGACGAGATCCAGTCCGGTCTGGGCCGCACCGGTAGGACCTTCGCAGTAGAGCACTGGGGCGTCGAACCCGACGTCTACCTGCTGGGGAAGGCACTCGGCGGCGGGCTCCTACCGGTGTCGGCGGTGGTTGCCGACCACGACGTCCTCGGCGTCCTGCATCCCGGTCAGCACGGATCGACCTTCGGCGGTAACCCGCTCGCCGCGGCCGTCGGTCACACCGTCGTCGACATGCTCGCCGACGGGACATGGCAACGACGGGCGGCGGAACTGGGCGATCATCTGCACGCCCGACTGCGCGACTTCGTCGGGAACGGGGTGGTGGCAGTGCGCGGCCTCGGCCTGTGGGCAGGGATCGATCTCGACCCCGCGCTCGGCACCGGGAAGGACTTCTGTCTGCGGCTGTCCGAACGCAATGTCCTCGCCAAGGACACCCACGGCTCGACGCTGCGACTCGCACCGCCGCTCGTGGTCACGGAATCCGAGATCGACTGGGCGATGGATCGATTCGCCGCGGCGCTCAGGCATGCGCCGGTGACCGCCGACCACGATTGAGCCACCAGGTGCTCGTCGAGAGCACGGTGGCGAACGCGCACCACGCCGGGTAGGCGGCGAGCGCGGCACCTGCCGTCCGGTTCGTCCGTGCGGTGCGCCGGGCGAGGTCGGCACTGCTCACGGTGAGCGCCGCCGCCGCGACCGACGCGGCTCCGAGGGCGCCCCGGCCGAAGTAGATCCAGCTCCACCCGCCGTTGAGCACGAGGTTGGCGCCGAGCGCCGCGAGATACCGCTGCCGCTGTTCGTGGTCCCCGTCGTCGGCCAGGTCGTCGAGGGTGACCGCCGAGGTCACCGCGAGGTCGGCGTAGAGCGAGGTCCAGGCGAGCGGGAACGCCCAGTTCGGCGGCACGAAGGACGGTTTCGCCAGCTTCGGATACCAGGTCTCGACCGCCGGCTTGGTGACCACACTGCCGATGGCCGCCGCGGCGGCGGTCGCGAGTGACGTCCCGATCAGAGTGGAGATGCGCATGACTCCACTTCTACGCCTCGACTCAGGTGTCGGCGGGCCGCCGGTCGTCGGTGCCCGCGGCACTGGTGGCACCCGGGGTCCCGGGCGGGTTCGGTGCGACCGCGTCCGAAGCGGCCGGGCCCGGCGAATCGGTTCCCTCGTCGAAGGCCTGGTCGGCCTCGGGGTGTTCGGCGTCGAAGGACGCGGGCAGCTTCTTCAGCTGCCGGTTCATCGACCAGATGAGGAACGCGGTCCCGACGAGCAGCAACAGGATCACGAGAAGGCCCAGCGGCGATGCCTTGCCGAACTCCGGTCCCTGGGGTTCCTGCGCCAGGACCATCAGGGTGTCGTTCACGACGGTGTTGGTGCCCATCACGCCTCGATCCCGGCGAAGAGATCGGTCTCCGGCAACGCGGTCTTGACCCGGGTCCGGGCGAGCTCGAACTCCTCCGTCGGCCACAGGCGTTGTTGCCACTCCAGCGGCACCGCGAAGAACACCCCGTTCGGGTCGATCTGCGTGGCGTGGGCGCGCAGCGCGTCGTCACGCTGCGGGAAGTACTTGGAGCACTCGACCTGGGTCGTCACACGGCCCATCAGATCGCCACGGCTCGGGTCCCACTTGCTGAGCCACTCGGCGAACGGACTCTCCTGGCCGTGCCGCGCGAACTCGTCGGAGAACAGGACCATCCGGTCCCGGATGAACCCGTGGGTGTAGTAGAGCTTCGACACCGTCCACGGTTCGCCTGCGTCCGGGAACGCGTCCGGATCGCCGGACTGCTCGTACGCCGCGACCGACACCTCATGGCAGCGGATGTGATCGGGATGCGGATATCCGCCGTGCTCGTCGTAGGTGACGATCACGTGCGGGCGGAACTCGCGGACCACGCGCACCAAGGCCTCGGTGGCCTCGTCGAGCGGCACCGTGGCGAAGGACCCCTCCGGAACAGGCGGGAGCGGGTCGCCCTCGGGGAGGCCCGAGTCGACGAAGCCGAGCCATGTCTGTCGGACGCCGAGCGCCTCGGCGGCCTTGGCCATCTCCTCGCGACGGACCTCGGTCATCCGTTCTTTGATGCCCGGGCGGTCCATCGCCGGGTTCAGGATGTCGCCACGCTCACCGCCGGTGAGTGTGACGACGAGCACTTCGTTGCCCTCGGCCGCATACTTCGCGGTCGTGGCGGCACCCTTGCTCGACTCGTCGTCTGGGTGCGCGTGCACCGCCATCAGCCGGAACACACCCGACTTGGGGTCGCCGACGTGGGATTCGGTCACAGTTCCTCACCTTCGGATCGCTACTCCTCCCATGGTAGGTATTGACGCGTGAACAGTTCGGACGGGGGCGCCGCAGACGCCGGTGACGCGCCGCGCGCGACACCCGACACCTCGCGACCGCACAGCGGTCCGCGCGCCACCTATCCGGAGCGTTCGGAGACCGCCTCGGGGCGTCGTCGCTGGTTCATCGCCCTGTCGATCCTGGTCGTCGCAGCCGGGGTGGCGCTCGCGGTGATCGGCTACAACCGGTTCTCCACGGCCGATGTCACCGGCGAGGCCACCGGATACGAGATCCTCGACGACTCGACGGTTGCGGTGCAGTTCACCGTCGAACGGTCCGACCCGAGCCGTCCGGCGGCCTGCGTCGTGCGCGGACGTTCCCGAGACGGCAGCGAGACCGGCCGGCGCGAGATCCTCGTCCCCGCCGACTCCGCAGATCGCATCGGCGTCCGCACCGAGATCACGACGTCGAAACCGCCGGTCATCGGCGAGGTCTTCGGGTGCACCCTGGACGTCCCGGCCTACCTGAAGCCCTCGGCCTCGTGACCGCGTCCACCGGCAGCGAGCTGCCGTCGCCGCGCGCCGCCTTCGCCTCCATCGGCAGCCGCTACTTCTCCCTTCTGGTCGCCGTCTTCGTCGGCGTCATGCTCATCAGCAACGTCACCGGCACCAAGGGCGTCGTGCTGTTCGACGAATGGCTGCAGGTCGATCTCGGGCCGATCCAGATGGACGGCCTGGTGACCGACGGCGCCTTCTTCCTGTTCCCGCTCGCGTACGTGCTGGGCGACGTGATCAGCGAGGTCTACGGGTTCCGTGCCATGCGCCGGACGATCCTCGCCGGGTTCGCGGTCCTGATTCTCGCGTCGTTGTGTTTCTGGTTGACCATTCACCTGCCGGCCGCCGAATTCTACGAAGGCCAGGCGGCTTTCGAGACGGTTGCCGGGGTCGTCCCACAATTCCTGCTCGCCGGATTGGCCGGTTATGTGGTGGGCGAATTCCTCAATTCCTTCGTCCTGGTGAAAATGAAGGAACGCGCCGGGGAAAATCGTCTCTGGGCGCGCCTGCTGGGTTCGACGATTGTCGGCCAGTTGGCCGACACCATCGTCTTCTGTTCGATCGCCGCCACCGCCCTGGGTATCTCGACCTGGGGAGATTTCATCAATTACACGATCGTCGGGTTCGTCTGGAAGACACTCGTCGAGGTCATCCTCATGCCTTTGACGTATTTCGTTGTGGGATGGCTGAAACGGATGGAACCGACGTATCAGGACGCTCTCGGCGCGCTGTCGCGCGGTAGTACCGATGTGCCATAGGTCTCACCACCTGGTACCCTGAACGGATACACGGCTCCGCGAGGGGTCGTGTTGCTGCATTTTCAGCAGTCCATATGCCCCTGGTGTAAACGGTCGCCCGGGGCGCGGACAACACAAAGGAGTGACCGATGACCGACACCCAGGTGACCTGGCTGACCCAAGAGTCGCATGACCGCCTCAAGAGCGAGCTCGATTCGTTGATCGCCAACCGTCCGGTCATCGCCGCCGAGATCAACGAGCGTCGCGAAGAAGGCGACCTCAAGGAGAACGGTGGCTACCACGCCGCTCGCGAGGAGCAGGGCCAGCAGGAAGCGCGTATCCGCCAGCTGCAGGAACTGCTGAACAACGCGAAGGTCGGCGAGGCGCCGACCCAGTCCGGCGTCGCACTGCCCGGTTCCGTCGTGACCGTCTACTACGACGGTGACGAGAAGGACACCGAGACGTTCCTCATCGCCACCCGCGAGGAGAGCGGCCAGGGCGGCCTGGAGACCTACTCCCCGAGCTCCCCGCTCGGTGCCGCCCTCATCGACGCCAAGGTCGGCGAGACGCGCGAGTACTCCGTGCCCAGCGGCGCCACCATCAAGGTGACCCTGGTCAGCGCGGAGCCCTACCACGGCTGATCGGACGACGAACACAACCCGGGACGGCATGACCGTCCCGGGTTTCGTGTTTTCAGGGTGCCCGTGAGCTGCCGCCGGTCGCGCGACCGGCGAACCTCGACTCGACTCCTGGACTTCGATCGAAGTCCAGGAGTCGAGTTGGGGTTCATCGGTCGTGCCTACGCGTGGTCGACCCCATACGTCGCCTGCGCGGACGTGAAGCCCTCATACTCGAGCTGTTCGATCAAGCCCTGCCGCGAGAACGCCGTCATCGAACGATAGTCGCGGGCCTTCTGCGCCGCCTGTTCGTTCCAGTCGACGGCGCCCTGAGCCTCGACCTCGGTCACGGCGTACGTCGCGTCGGCCGTCGAGAACCCTTCGTACTCCAGCTGATCGATCAGACCCGCTCTCGAGAACGCCATGATCGAGAGGTACTCCTTCGCCTTCGCCACTGCGCTCGTCTGCTCCCAGGTCGCGAGTGACTCTGCACCGGGAGTCCCGGTCGTCGGTGACTGCTCGAACACCTGGCTCGAACCGGTAGCGGTCACAGCGACGCCATTTTGAGTGCCGATCGTACTGACTCCCAACGCAATTCCGCACACCGCGACCACGCCGGCAATCAGACGGGGCCACACACGGCGTGCCAACGACGGTCGTGCTCCGACCGGCGAACCTCGACTCGACTCCTGGACTTCGATCGAAGTCCAGGAGTCGAGTTGGGGTTCATCGGTCAAGCCGCGGTCAGTTTGTCCAACCACGGCCGGAGCAGATTGGCGAGCCCGCCGCGCTCGAGCGTTCCCCACGTCCATCGGATCACCATGATCCCCTGTGCGCGCAGCGCATCCTCCCGACGCTTCTCCCGGATGAGTGCATCGCGCGGGCTCTCACCCTGGCGCAACAGTCGGCCGTACTTCTGTAGTCCGTCGAACTCACCGACAAGTGTTCCGTCCCAGTCGAAGTCGGTCCGCGCGTCTCCGGCGTCCGTCTGGAACGTGTGCTGCAGTCGCGGAGTCGGCAACCCGGCCTCGATCATCTGCGCCCGGCTCCACGACTCCCCGACACTCTCCGACGCACCGTCCGCATGCGCAAGGGCACGACGCGCGGTCCCCGCACCGCGCCAACGGTTCCGCGACGCGAGGATACGGGTCATCGTGGCGATGTCGGCGCCGGACGCCAGCGCGCGATCGAACACGGCCAGCGCTTGGGCGAAGTCACCGGACATCGCAACATCTACGGCGGTTCGCTCACGAGACGTGACCCTGATTCCGCCGATGTCGACCACCTCGTCGGGCGCCACCGGCCCGCCATGGACGATCCGTAACCCGTGCCCGAACCCGCCCACCTTCGACTTCTTCGTCAGATGCACGACCTCGCGTTCCGGGTGCAGCAGCGGCAGCTCGTGAACGGCTGCCGCCGAGTCGTGACTCAGGATCGACGCGTCACAGTCTCGAACAGACGTCGCGACCGCGATCGATCTCAGTCGGTACAGACGGTCACCCGGGTCCTCGGCGGACGCCTCGTCGGCCGCCAGTGCGCAGACCCCCGGGGCAAGACGAATCAGTTCGCCGCGCCGTACGGCGGCTGTCACAGCGTCGTCGTTGATGCCGAGTCGCAGCGTTGCCGTGCGGCGAATTAGCCCGTGTCTGTCGGTGGGAAAAGAGGTCATGACTTTAGGACGCACCAGGGCCGATATCGGATCCGCTTGCGAGGGTCGCTTACCCCACGACCGGCGAACCTCGACTCGACTCCTGGACTTCGATCGAAGTCCAGGAGTCGAGTTGAAGTGCACCGGTGGACCTCGACAGGAGGCCGACCCTGTTTCGACCACGCTCGCCCGGGGCTCGACCCGGAACACCGTGCTTCAATGTGACACATGGCACGTTCTCATGAGCTGGAGTCCTTCGATCTTGACTTCTTCGACGATGCGCCGGTGCGGCACGTCATCGACGTGCGTCTGCCGGTCGCGCCGGAACGCGCGTGGGCCGAGTTCACCCGTCAGCACACGCTGGACTGGTGCCGCGCGATCAAGAAGATCGAGTTCGTCTCACCGGAACCGTACGGGGTGGGAACACAACGCCGCGCGGTCCTCGGTCCCGGCTATGTGACCCTCGAAGAGGACTTCTTCGACTGGACGGAAGATCCGGCGAATGGCCACTACCGCAACGGTTTCCGGGTCCTGAGGGCGAACGTTCCCGGCATCCGCCGCTTCGGCGAGGCGACCGAGATCCTGCCCGCCGATGTGGGCTGCCGACTCAAGTGGACCTTCGCGCTCGAGTTGCCCACCTCGTCGCGGGTGGTCACCGCGTTCTCCGGTCCCGCGTCGTCGACGGTCTACAAGACCATCGAGGCCGACACCCTCAAGCATTTCGCGAACCTCGAACCTGCGAAGTG
This sequence comes from Gordonia sp. ALPHA1B1, assembly GCF_005502615.1. Classification (NCBI taxonomy): domain Bacteria; kingdom Bacillati; phylum Actinomycetota; class Actinomycetes; order Mycobacteriales; family Gordoniaceae; genus Gordonia; species Gordonia sp. ALPHA1B1. Next base: position 129,360 of record NZ_SCOC01000007.1, read on the forward strand.
AGCCGCCGGCCGGTTGTCAGGCCACCACCGCGACCGCCGCCGACGTTCGACCCGTCGTCGGCACAGGCGAGGCAGTCAGCGTGCCCCGGCCCAGGTCATCGGCGAGACGCATCAGCACGCGAACCGATGGAGACGCTTGTGTGCTCCCCGTCCACGCAGGCTCGATCGCCACGGTGAACACGTCCACGTCGACGACCGCCGGGCGTCGCCCGTCGATCTCTGCGGAGCGGCAGAGCTTCCGGTCGCGGGTCAGCACGTGCAGCCTGATCATGTCCACGACGGGCGGCGAATTCTCCCCACCGAGTGTTGTTCGCCACCAGCACAAGCCGTCGATCCCGACGTCGCGATTGTCGAGACCCGGACATCTCTTCGATGGTCGATGGCGTCCGGCGGACCTCTCGAACAAGGCGAGACCAGGCGCTACCCAATGTTGGTAGGACGCGGGTGTCCACACCGCCACCCCCGGCGGTGGCTTCCTCGTTCCGCACGCCTGTGATCAGCTCGACTGCCGGGGCAGTGACCCAGTGCACCGGCGCGTCGGCGAGATTCAACACCGTCACCGCGAGCGACGAAGACCACCAGTTGATGAGGCTGAGGAGTCCGTCCGCCTTCTCGAGGACGGCCTCCCGGTCGGCGTACTCGTCCGGATCGAGATGCAGCGAGCCCTCGTCCGCATCATTGAGATCTTCGGCCAGCAGACTCGCTTCGGCCTCGAGTTCGTCCAGCCGCCGGTAGGCCTTCCGTCGTTGCTCGTGAACGTCATCCATGAGCTCGTGACGGACGCGGTGAGCAATCCGTGGTGTCCAGGCCGCCTCTGCGGAGTGTGTGCGTCGTCCCATGGCAGGCAACGTAATCCGCCCTGCCCTCGCAGCCGCACCGAGAATCCACAGCACAGACGCTCATCCACAGAACTCCTCGTGTCAGCCGCGTCGAATACACGTCGGTCGCCCGTGGACGTTCCTCGGGAGCGTTCTGCGGAACACTCCGCCTCAACGACAGCACCACGTAAGCCGACGCAAGCCCGACGACAGGCTACGGCGCCACAGTTGTCGGCATGACAACGACAACCACTCCCCGGCCACCCGGGTCCGTCCCCAGCTCGGTCGACAGTCGCCGTCGGAGCCGGTCGAACACCACGAGCGCGTCGGCGGCGCGGCCTTCTCCGGCGAGCGCCCGCATCAGGGCGGTGTGTGCCGGCTCGTCGAACGGGTCTCGCGCGCAGCGCTGTTCGGCGATGGATCGCGCGGTCGCGACGTCACCCTCGGCGAGCGCGGCCGTCAGTTGCGCACCGTCGAGCGCGTCCTGGGTGCGTCGAATGCGTGCGGACAGTGTCGCCGTCACCGGGGACCCGTCCCCGAGATCGTCTCCGGGCACGCCGCGCCACCACTGCCGGGCCCGGTCGTGGGCATCCCGGCCGCCTTCGGCGAGCAGCGTGTCGACCACGTCGAGGTCGGTGCGGCTGTTGCGCAGTCGATAACCGTTCTCGGTGCCCTCCAGAACCCCCTCGGGCAGGAGCTTGCGCAGCCGGGACACCTGGGTGTGCAGCGCACTGTGGGGCGAACGCGGCGGATCGTCGGCCCAGACGTGGTCGATGAGGCGGTCCGCCGAGATCACGCGCCCGTCGGCGAGGGCGAGCGACACGAGCAGGCGTCGGGCCCGCAGCCCCGGCACCGCGACGAGCCGATCGGGGCTCTCGGCGCCCACCGGGCACGCGCCGACCGCGATCGGGCCCAGCACACCGATCAGGGCGGGTCCGTCGGCAGCCACCCAGACAGGTTAGCGCCGACGTTCGCCCTCAGTCCCGCAGGAACCCCGCGTCGGCGAGGGCCCGCCGGACGTCGTGCTGGTGGTCGTGTCCGCGGGTCTCGACGCTGACGGTCACCTGCACCTCGCCGAGATACAAGTCGTCGGCGACGCGGGAATGGACGACGTCGAGCACACTCGCGCCGAGGTCGCGGAGCAGTTCCAGCAGCGCGACCAGTCCACCGGGCCGGTCGGAGACGGTCGCGGTCACGGTGAGGAATCGTCCGGCGGCGGTCAGGCCGTGGGTCGTCACATGGCGCAGCAGCAGCGGGTCGATGTTGCCGCCGGACAACACGACGCACACGGTCCCGGACAGCGCGAGCCGACCGCTCACCGCCGCCGCCACCGCCGCGGCCCCGGCAGGCTCGACCACCAGCTTCGCTCGCTCCAGCATGAGCAGCAGCGCGGTGCTCAACTCTTCCTCGCTGACCGTGACGATCCGGTCGACGAACTCGGAGACGTGCGCGAACGGGACCTTCCCGGGTGTCGCGACGGCGATGCCGTCGGCCATGGTGTTCATCGCCGCGACCGGCGTCGGTCGCTCCTCGGCGAGCGACGTCGGCCAGGCCGCGGCCTGCGCCGCCTGCACGCCGATCACCTCGACCTCCGGTCGTCGCAGACGCGCCGCCGCGGCGACGCCGGCGAGCAGCCCACCGCCGCCGAGTGGCACGAGAATCGTTGACACGTCCGGGATCTGCTCCAGGATCTCGACGCCGACCGTCGACTGTCCGGCAACGATGTCGAGATGATCGAACGGGTGGATCAGAGCCGCGCCCGTCGTATCGGCGTGACGCTGGGCCTCGACGAGCGCCTCGTCGACGGTCGATCCGGCGAGCACCACCTCTGCGCCATAGGCTTTCGTCGCGGCGATCTTCGGCAGTGCGGCTCCGACCGGCATGTAGACCCGTGAGGCGATCCCCAGTTCCGATGCCGCCCAGGCGACTCCTTGCGCATGATTGCCCGCACTGGCCGCGACGACCCCACGGGCACGTTCCCCCGCTGACAACCGCGAGATACGCAGGTACGCGCCGCGTGGCTTGAAAGATCCGGTGCGTTGCAGGTTCTCGCACTTGAGCCACACCTGCGCACCGCTCCGCTCGGACACCACCCGCGACGCGATCGTCGGGGTCCGCCGGATCACGGACGCAAGCTCGTCGGTCGCGCGGTCGACGTCGTCGGCAGTCAGCAGCATGCGACCAGTATCGGCCATCTCCGCCCTGCAGGAGCCACCCGAGGAGACGTCATCGCGCCGCCGAGCTCCCGCGGTCGTCCGATGACGTTGACTCCCTGATCTCTCGGAGTTCGCGCATCGCCCGGTCGAGCACGACTTCGGTGTCGGCGTGGACCGTGTTGTCGGCGTGCACCAGGTCCCCGAAAGCACGGTCCGCGGCACCTCTGCGTGTGTCGAAGGCCGCGGCGGGGTCGAGATCGGCACACTCGACGAGCAGGTCGGCCACGTCGATCCGGCCCCGGACGCGCAGCAGTGCGGCGGCGTCGCGCGCCGTGGTCCACAGCTGCGTCGGCTGACCGCTGTCGCGCCATGCCCCGAGCAGGACGACGTAGGCCTCCGCGGCACGCGCTACATCGCCGACGCGGACGAGACACGCCGCCGCGCCGACACGAGCGACCCCGACGATGAACGTCGCCCCGACGCCGGCGGCCCGTTCGTGGGCGCGTTCGTAGAGGGCGAGCGCGCTGGACGGGTCGTGCGCGGACAGCAGCTCGCCGTGGACGTAGTCGAGGAAGGCGTGCTGCGACGGCCCCGCCGACGGGTCCAGCGTCGACCGGGCCTCGGCCAACAGCCGGGCAGCCCCGCTCGAGTCACCGGAGTACGACGCGGCGAGCGCCGCAGACGCGAGGAACGCCGACCCCAGGGACGGGTGTGTGCCGCAGCGGGTCCATTCCCGTACCGCCACCGCGAAGTCGCCACGGAAGTGCGCGACCGCCGCCCTGGCCGCCCGCGCGCCGACCAACGCGGGCGCATCCGGATCCGGTGGTGCCCCGGAGGCATCGGGACGTAGGGCGGAGGTCGCGAAGTCGACGGCGAGGTCGAACTCGCCGACGAGCCGCGCGGCCTCGGCCGCCGCGGACAGCATCTCGGCGCGATCGGGATGACCATCGAGCCACGCCGAACGCGCCGATTCGACGGCCCACGTCCACAATTCGTTGAGGTTGCGCCATGTGCTGATCAGCGACAGCGATGTCGTGATCGCCACGAGTACGTCGACGCGTCCGCGCGCCATTGCCAGGTCCCGCGCCGACCGCAGGTTGTCCATCTCGGCATGGAGACGCTCATTCGCCTCGAACTCCGCGACGCCGAGCCACTCGTCGCCGATGTCCCGCACCGTTGCGACACATTCGTCGAGGAACCGGTCCTCGGCCGCGGCGAGCACGCCCGCACGGTCGAGGTGATCAAGCAGATGGGTGCGGATGAGATGCAGGAGACGGTATCTGCCGCCCGACGCGTCGGCGACGAGCAACGAGCTGTCGATCAGACGGTGCAGGGTCTCCACCGGGTCGAGCCCGCCGTCACCTCGCGTGCCGATGCCCGCTGCGCCGACGACCTCCGCTTCGACGCTCAGTGCGACGGATTCGAACGTGCGCAGCGACACACCGCCGGGAAACGGTGCGAGGGCGGCGAGTACGGCTTGATCGACCACGCTCAGCCGTCGGAATGACATGTCGATGCTGCTGCGGAGCGTCAGCCGCCGCTGGTCGTCGGCTCCGGTTCCCGTCGCGAGATCGAGTGCACCATCGAGCATTCGGGCCACGGCCGACATCGGCATCACAGCGGCCTGACGCGCCGCCAGCTCGATGCCGAGCGGGAGCCCGTCGACACGGCGCACGACGTCGACGAGGTCCGTGAGCTCACGACTCGACACCGCGAAGGTCGGATTGCGTCGCAGCGCGTGCTCGACGAACGCGCGCACTGCAGGCTGCCGAACGACCGCGTCGACGTCGTCGACGCGGGTGGGAAAGGTCAGGGGCTGCAGACGCAGGACGTACTCGGCGGAGAGTGAGAGCACGACTCGGGAGGTGGCCAGGATCCGCACTGCGGGAGCCAGTTCGACGATCGCCGCGACCAATTCGCGGCAGGACGACAACACATGTTCGCAGTTGTCGAGGACGAGCAGGAGCGACCCGTCGACGGCGCGCGCGATCGCGTCCACGGAAGCACCCACCCCGACCTCGAGACCCAGGGTGGACACCACCGACGGGAGGACGCGGTCGGCTCGCGCGACCGCGGCGAGGTTGACGACGGCAACGCCGTACCCGGGGAACACCGCGGGGTCGGCGGCGACGTCGAGCGCGAGACTGGTCTTGCCGACGCCGCCCGTACCGGTCAGGGTCACGACCCGATGCGCCGACAACAGCCGGATGATCTCGGCGCGTTCTCGCTCCCTCCCCACCAGAGGCCCGGCCGGCGCAGCAGGTCGACGCCGCGACGTCACGCCGGGCCCCGGATTCGTCTCGGCCTGCCCGTATTCGGAGCCCGCCGCCACCCGCTGCTCGAGCGACGCGAGGGCCGGGCTCGGATCGAGACCCGTCCGCTCGCGCAACCGGTCGCGGAACTCCATCGCGACCGCCATCGCGTCGCCGACACGCCCGTCGGCGGCGAGTGCGCGGATGAGCAGTCGTGCCGAACTCTCGCGGAGCGGCGCGGACGCGACACCGGCCCTCGCTGTCGCGGTCGCGCTCGGGTCGCGGCACTCCACCAGCGCTTCGACGTGGGTGTCGGCGAGCCGATTGTGGAGGTCCTCCAACGCAACGCGTTCGGTGTCCAGGTCCGGGATGCCGGCGAACTCGCCGAGCGGCTCGCCGCGCCAGAGTTCGCGGGCCCGGACGGTCAGACGGAGACGCTCGGCGGGATCGGGCGTGTCGGCGGCGGATGCGAGCAGGTCGCGCACGATCGTCACATCGACGACGGACACCCGGAGCCGGTAGCCGTCGGGGCGTCGTTCCAACAGATCGGCGTGTCGGCCGAGATGGCGTCGCAGCCGGGACACCAGATTGTGCAGTGCGGCAATCGGTTCCCGCGGCAGATCGTCGCCCCACAGCGCGTCGACGAGCCGCCCGATACCCATGCCGTGCCGGCCGGCGACGGTCAACAGCGCGAGCAGGGCGCGTCGTCGTTCCCCGGGGACCGCGACCTCGGCACCGTCGACCCGCAACCTCAGTGCACCCAGCAGGCCGACCTCGACCGCGGGCGACACGTGCCCGTCTTCGGTTTCGCGCACCACCATCCCGATCGTCGCTCTCTGTTCTCCGACGGCCTATGCAGGATGAGCGTAGGTCTCCACCGACACCCATGTTCGATATCGCTCGAGGCCGATCGCCGCGGCCAGGTCCGCGGTCTGCGAGCGCTGAGCCAGCAGGGCTCGCACCTTACGGTCCAGTTCGGCCCCGTCGAGATCGATTCGCAACGCGACCATCTCCTTCGGACACTGGCGCGGCCCGCCCCGCGCCCACATGTCGAACTCACGGGCGAGGTCGAACTCGATCCCCCGCCCGGTGCCCACCGGGTGGAGGATTCGCGGGCAGGTCGACGAACGGTCGACGGCGAGGCGGACCCACCGGTTGACGGTGCGGTGGTCGGGGTGCCCGGTCACGCCGTCGGGTCCGAAGGTCAGGACGGTGTCGGGTGACACGTCGTCGAGGAGGGTGGTGATGCGTCCGACCGGGCCGCTCTCGTCGATCGCCGCCAGTGAACCATCGGGTAGGTCCAACCAGTGGTGCTCGTGGACGCCGAGCTCGATGAACGCTTTCTCGAGCTCGCCGCTCCGGACCAGGGCAAGCTCCGAACGCTCTGCGGCGGTGGCGTTCTCGTCGGCCGCTTCCCCGCGGGTCGCGGTCACGCACACCACGCGCCCACCCGCATCGCGGACGGCGGCCATCACGCCGCCGGCGAGGTAGGTCTCGTCGTCGGGGTGAGCCCAGATGGACATCACGGTGCCCAGGTCGCTGATCTGTGTTGTTCTCATGCGTCGACGGTCTCCGAGCCCGCTGTCACGGGGCTGTCACCATCGGCTCACCGCGCAACGGGTCGCGGTCGAGTCATGACAGCGCCGCGACAGGACCCCGGCGCACGCTCGGTGCACACGCCGCCCGGCGTTGTTCCGACATCGCACACGAGAGGCTCGTCCCATGACCACCACACACGCCGCCGGTTCCGACACCGCGATCGACCTCGCCCGGGTCGAGGCCTTCGCCGGCCAGGTGAGCGCCGATCTCACCCATGCCTATCACTCGATCAGCACCCACCTCGGCGACCGCCTGGGACTGTGGCGGGCGCTGGCGCAACTCGGTTCGGCGACGAGCGCCGAGCTCGCCGAACGCTCGGGACTCGCCGAACGGTATGTGTACGAATGGCTGTGCGTGCAGGCCGCGGCCGGATACGTCCTGCTCCACGACGGCGGCAATGACGCCGCGAATGGCCCAGAGGTGTTCGTGTTCCCCGCCGAGCACGCGATGGTGCTCGCCGAGGACAACAGTCCGGCGGCGATCGTGGCCGGCTTCGAGGTCGCTGCCGCGGTGTGGTCCTCGGTCGACCAGCTCGCGCATGCGTACGCGACCGGCGACGGCGTGCCCTGGCACGCGCACGATTCCCGGCTGTTCTCCGGCATCGAACGGTTCTACGGCACGATCTACCGTGCGTCGCTGCTCAGCGAGTGGGTTCCGGCGATCGACGGCCTCGGACAGCGCCTCACCGACGGCATCCGCGTTCTCGACGTCGGGTGCGGGTACGGGGTCCCCACGATCCTGCTCGCCGAGGCCTTCCCGAACTCCACGTTCGTCGGCGTAGACAGCCACGAGGAGTCCGTCCGGCGCGCCACCGCAGCCGCCCATGCGGCCGGGGTCGACGACCGGGTCCGCTTCGAGGTGGCCACGGCCCAGTCGTACGCCGGCGACCACGACGCGATCATGATCTTCGACGCCCTGCACGACTTCGGCGATCCGGTGGGTGCGCTCGCACACGCACGGTCGTCACTGCGTCCCGGCGGTCAGGTGATCGCCGTCGAACCGCTGGCGCACGACACACTGGCCGAGAATCTGACCAATCCCGTTGCACTGCTGTTCTATTCGGGTAGCTCATACCTCTGCGTACCGCACAGCATCGCCGACGGCACGACCTCGCTGGGCGCCCAGGCCGGCCCCACTCGACTGCTCGACACCTTCCGGGCGGCCGGTCTGACCTCGGCGCGTGTCGCGGCGACCACTGCGTCGAACCTGCTCCTCGAGGCGCGGGTCTGACGCCCACCCGACTCCTCAGCGCAGCGCGTTCTCCAGGTCCCCGAGGAGGTCGTCGATGTCCTCGATACCGACCGAGAGCCGGACGAGGTTGGCGGGGACCTCGAGGAGCGATCCGGCCGTCGAGGCGTGCGTCATCGCACCGGGGTGTTCGATCAGCGACTCGATGCCGCCGAGCGATTCGGCGAGCGTGAACACCTCGGTGCGGGCGCAGAACTCCTTGGCGGCGTCGAGCCCGCCCTTGACCAGCACCGACACCATGCCGCCGTAGCGCTTCATCTGTTTGCCCGCGACCTCGTGGCCCGGGTGGTTCTCCAAGCCCGGGTACAGGACGGCGTCGATCTTGTCGTGGCCGCTCAGATAGTCGACGACCTTCTCCGCGTTGTCACAGTGCCGGTCCATCCGGACACCGAGGGTCTTGATACCGCGCAGGGTGAGGAACCCGTCGAACGGTCCGGGGACCGCCCCGGCGCCGTTCTGCAGGAACGCGAACGCCTCGTCGAGCTCCTCGCTGTCGGTGACCAGTGCGCCGCCGACGACATCCGAATGCCCGCCCAGGTATTTGGTCGTGGAGTGAAGCACCACGTCGGCGCCCAGGACGAGCGGCTGCTGCAGGTACGGCGAGGCGAAGGTGTTGTCGACCACGAGCTTCGCGCCGGCCTCGTGCGCGACGGCGGCGAGGGTCTCGATGTCGCCGACGTTGAGCAGCGGGTTGGTCGGCGTCTCGGTCCAGACCAGCTTGGTCTCCGGCCGGATGGCGTCGCGCACCGCGGCGACGTCAGAGACCGGGGCCACCGAGTAGGTGATACCCCACTGGCTGAACACCTTGTCGATGAGCCGGAAGGTCCCGCCGTAGGCGTCGTTGGGGATCACCAGATGATCGCCCGGCCGCAGCGTCGAGCGCAGAACGCAGTCGGTGGCGGCCATACCGGAAGCGAAAGCCCGTCCATACGTGCCGCTCTCGAGCGCAGCGAGATTGGCTTCGAGGGCGCGTCGGGTCGGGTTGCCGGTGCGCGCGTACTCGAAGCCGTCGCGCAGTCCGCCGACGCCGTCCTGGGCGAAGGTCGAACTGGCGTAGATCGGGACGTTCACCGCCCCGGTCTGCGGATCCGGATCGTAGCCGGCGTGGATGGCGCGGGTCGAGAAGCCTTGCCAGCGAACCGAATCCGCGGCACTGCGTCGTTCACTCACGGTGATGCTCCTATCCGACGATCGGGTGGCTCGACACGAAGGCGAGCAGGTCGTGGCGCGTGATCACGCCGATGGGCTTGCCGTCCTCGACGACCATCAGCGCGTCGCAGTCGCCGAGCGCCTTGGTGGCCGCCGACACCGGTTCGCCGGAACCGATGAGCGGGAACGGCTCTCCCATGTGTGCCGACACCGGGTCGGCGAGGCTGGCACGACCTTCGAAGACCGCGCTGAGCAGGTCGCGCTCGGTGACCGCACCCGCGACCTCGCCGGCCATCACCGGTGGCTCGGCGCCGACGACCGGCATCTGCGAGACGCCGTACTCGCGCAGGATCTCGATCGCGTCGCGCAGGGTCTCCTGCGGGTGGGTGTGCACGAGGTCGGGCAGGGCGCCGGTCTTGCCGCGCAACACATCTCCGACGAGGGATTCCTTGGTGTTGGCGTCGAGCGGCGTCCGCAGGAAGCCGTAGCTGCTCATCCACTGGTCGTTGAAGATCTTGGCCATGTAGCCGCGGCCACCGTCGGGCAGCAGAACGACGACGACGGCGTCGGGTCCCTCGCGTTCGGCGACCTGCAGGGCCGCGACCACCGCCATCCCGCACGAGCCGCCTACGAGCAGCCCTTCCTCGCGGGCGAGACGCCGGGTCATGTCGAACGAGTCGGCGTCGGAGACCGCGATGATCTCGTCGGGGATGTCCGGGTCGTAGGCCGACGGCCAGAAGTCCTCCCCGACACCCTCGACGAGGTAGGGGCGCCCGGTCCCGCCGGAGTACACCGACCCCTCGGGGTCGACGCCGACGATCTTCACCGAGCCGCCGGACACCTCCTTGAGGTACCGGCCGGTGCCGGTGATGGTGCCGCCGGTGCCGACGCCGGCCACGAAGTGCGTCACCTTGCCGTCGGTGTCGGCCCAGATCTCGGGACCGGTGGTCTCGTAGTGACTCTGCGGACCGGCCGGGTTCGCGTACTGGTTGGGCTTCCACGCACCGTCGATCTCGGTGACCAGGCGGTCGGAGACGCTGTAGTAGCTGTCCGGGTGGGACGGCTCCACCGCGGTCGGGCAGACGACGACCTCGGCACCGTAGGCGCGCAGGACGTTGCGCTTGTCCTCACCGACCTTGTCCGGGCACACGAACACGCACTTGTAGCCGCGCTGCTGGGCGACGAGCGCCAGGCCGACGCCGGTGTTTCCCGACGTCGGTTCCACGATGGTCCCGCCCGGCTTCAGTTCACCCGAGGCCTCCGCCGCGTCGATCATCCGCACGGCGATGCGGTCCTTGCTGCTGCCACCGGGATTGAGGTACTCGACCTTGGCGGCGACCAGGCCCGATCCGGGTGAGGTCACCGAGTTCAGCTTGACCAGCGGGGTGTTGCCCACCAGGTCGACGACGTGATTGGCGATGCGCATGTGTCCATGGTCCCAGAGCCACCGCGAACAGCGACACCCGGCCGCTGCCCCAGTCAGCAGATCCCGCTGAACGCCTAAACTGGCACTCGTGTCCGGTTCGAGTCGTCGAGGAATCGTCCCCGCCAGGATCGTGCGCGACGTCGGCGCGACAGCGGTTGCGACCGCGGGCGCGGCCGGCGCCGGCTGGGCCGCCTACAACCTGTTGAACAGTCAGGCCGCCGAGGCCCGCGTGGTGATCCCGCACCGTACCGACAACGCCCCGGACGGCGACGGCGTGTACCGCCCCGACGGCACCAGCGCACGTTTCACCCGGGACACCGTGTACGACCTGTATCTCGTGGTGTTCGGGGACTCGACCGCGGCCGGACTGGGTGCCGAGACCGCGGACGAGACGCCAGGAGTCCAGATCGCCCGCCGCGTGGCCGCGGAGACCGATCGGGTGGTCCGCTACGCCAACAAGGCCATCGTCGGCGCGACGTCGAAGGGGCTCGCGGCCCAGATCGAGGCGATGTTCGTCCATCACGAGCGACCCGACGTGGCCGTCATCCTCGTCGGCGCCAACGACGTCACCGCCCGCAACAGTCCGCTCCCGTCGGCGCGGCGGCTCGGAGATGCCGTCCACGCACTCGTCGACGAGGGCGCGAAGGTCGTCGTCGGCACCTGCCCGGATTTCGGCGTGGTGACCGCGATCCCCCAGCCCCTGCGAATGGTGTTGCGACGCTGGGGACTCACGCTGGCCGCCGCGCAGCGATCGGCGGTCCGGGCCGCCGGGGGGCGGCCGGTCCCACTGGCCGACCTGCTGACCGAGGAGTTCCTCGCGCGCCCCGAGCACATGCTGTCGCCCGATCGATTCCACCCGTCGGCCGCGGGGTATGAGCTCGCCGCCGACATCCTGGTGCCCGAGGTGCTCGCCTCGATCGGCGAGTGGGGTCCGACGCCGCTACCCGAACCGCCGAAGGTGTCCGAGGCCGTCGAAGAAACACGGTTCGTCACACGTCTCAGGAGACGTCTGACACGTCGTCGGTGACCAGCCACGACCCGGGCTGACCGACCTCGTGACCAAGCAGATGCTTGGTGCGGTAGTTTCGAGGTATGCCTGAAGCCGTCATCGTCGCCCACGCCCGTTCCCCGATCGGCCGCGCCGCCAAGGGATCCCTCAAAGACATCCGACCCGACGAACTGTCGCGCCAGATGGTCGAAGCCGCGCTCGCCAAGGTGCCGGAGCTCGACCCGGCACTGATCGAGGACATCCACTGGGGCATCGGCCAGCCCGGCGGACAGGGCGGTTACAACATCGCCCGGGTCATCGCGGTCGAGCTGGGTCATGACCACATCCCCGGCGTCACGGTGAACCGCTACTGCTCGTCGTCGTTGCAGACCACCCGGATGGCGCTGCATGCCATCAAGGCCGGCGAGGCCGACGTCCTCATCTCCGGTGGTGTCGAGAGCGTGTCGAGCTTCGGCATCTCCGGCGGCGCCGACGGCGCACCGAATTCCAAGAACCCGCTGTTCGACGACGCGATGGCCCGCACCGAGAAGGCGGCCGCCGGTGACGCCGGCATCTGGCACGATCCGCGCAAGGACGGGGTCATCCCGGACGTGTACATCGCGATGGGCCAGACCGCCGAGAACGTCGCCTCGTTCACCGGCATCTCCCGCGAGGACCAGGACAAGTGGGGCGTGCTGAGCCAGAACCGCGCCGAAGAAGCCATCAAGTCCGGTTTCTTCGAGCGGGAGATCGACCCGGTCACCCTGCCCGACGGCTCGCTGGTCACCACCGACGACGGCCCCCGCGCGGGCACGACCTACGAGAAGATCTCGCAGCTCAAGCCGGTCTTCCGCCCGGACGGCACGATCACCGCGGGCAACGCGTGCCCGCTCAACGACGGCGCCGCGGCGCTGGTCATCATGAGCGACACCAAGGCGAAGGAGCTTGGCCTCACCCCGCTGGCGCGCGTTGTCGCCACCGCGGCCACCGGCCTGTCGCCGGAGATCATGGGGCTCGGTCCGATCGAGGCGATCCGCAAGGTGCTGCGGGTCTCGGGGATGTCCCTGTCGGACATCGACCTCGTCGAGATCAACGAGGCCTTCGCCGTGCAGGTCCTCGGTTCGGCCCGTGATCTCGGCATCGACCACGACAAGCTCAACGTGTCGGGTGGCGCCATCGCCCTGGGTCACCCGTTCGGGATGACAGGCGCCCGCATCACGACCACCCTGCTCAACAACCTGCAGACCCGCGACAAGACCTTCGGCATCGAGTCGATGTGCGTGGGTGGCGGTCAGGGCATGGCCATGGTCCTCGAGCGCCTCAGCTGATCACTGCTGGAGCGCCTCAGCTGAGCGAAGCCGTCTCCGTCTCGTCGACACCCCTCGCCGCGTTCGGTCCCTGGACCGCGACGCTGCGGGGGGTCGTTCGTCGGTACACGAACCAGGCGATGACGACGGCACCGACGATGTAGATCTCGGCGGGGATCGCCCAGACGTTGTTCGTCGCGGTGTTGTCGTGGATGTAGTACTGCGAGATGTGACCGGCGAGGTCTCCCCCGTAGCTGATCGCCAGTGCCCACACGGCGGCGTCGAGCCATCCGCCACGATTTCGCACCCGGTAGCAGAGCACGCCGAGCACGCCCACGGCGATGTCGTTCCACCCCAGCTCCCACTGGAACATGGACGGGATGAAGTCCGGCCCGATGCCCTCGGCGATCTCGGGGGCGTTCGGGCCGACGTGGCCGACCCCGGCGAGGATGCCGAATGCGCCGCCGGGGACGAGTATCCAGAGCAGCACGAGTTCGGCTGCGCGGCCGACGGTGCGTCGTCGCATCGATCGGTCCACCAGTATGTGTACGACGGCGCCGATGATCATCAGCGCCAGCTGGATCATAAAGAACACCATGTCCGCACGGTAGAACCGCGGTGATGGGGTTGTTCCCGCAAACGCACCCGGGTGGCACACTTTGTCGCCAACCGACCCCTGACACGACAGTGGCCCCGCACCTGCCGAGGTGCGGGGCCACTGTCACATGACCGACTAGTCGGAGTTGAAGTAGGTCAGCAGACGCAGGATCTCGACGTACAGCCAGACCAGGGTGACGGTCAGGCCGAGTGCCACGCCCCAGGCGGCCCGGTCGGGTGCGCCGGCACGGATCAGGCGATCCGCGGCGTCGAAGTCCAGCAGGAAGCTGAACGCGGCGAGGGCGATGCAGACCAGCGAGAAGATGATGGCGATCGGGCCACCGTCGCGCAGGACTCCGGCCTCACCGGTGAACAGACCGATGACCAGGTTGCCGAGCATCAGGACCAGGACGCCGATCATGCCGGCGAACAGCATGCGGGTGAAGCGCGGCGTCACGCGGATGGCGCCGACCTTGTACACGAACAGCATGCCGAAGAACACACCGAAGGTGCCGAGGACGGCCTGTCCGATCAGCGCACCGGCGGAGGTGTCGCCGGCGACCGCCCAGTTCGCGAACACGAACGAGATGGCACCGACGAAGAGGCCCTCGAACGCGGCGTAGGCCAGCACGATGGCCGGGTTGTCCTGCTTGCGACCGAAGCTCGCCACGAGGACGAGCACGAGACCGGCGATGGCGCCGACCAGCATCAGCGGGGTGGCGAGAGCTGCCTGGGCGGCCTCGGTGGCGCGGCTGCTGATCGCGAAGTACGTGGCAGCGGCGGCCAGCGTCAGCACTCCGAGCGTGATCGCGGTCTTGGTGACGACGTCGTCGATCGTGAGCTGACGAGTGGCCGGCGGTGCCGGCTGGGTGTAGGGGTCAGTGGCCTGACCGAACTGGTTGGCCGCGGCGCCGGCGCCGGCCATGCCGGCCCCGAAACCCGCGTATCCGGATTGATTGTCGCGGACCACGCCGCGCATCACCGGATTGCTGCTTTCTCGCACGAAGCGCTCCTTCATCGGTACGGATGTCTGCCGTCTCAACGTCGGGCCGTTTCTGAGAGTTCCCTGACGGGAGCTCGCAACGACCGAGTCGACGTCGACTTTACCGACTCTTGACCCTTCTGTCGTCAGACACCCGCCACCGGGTCAGTTCACCCGGTCGCGCAGCGATCTCAACCGGCGGCCCACTGCGGTCTGATCGATGCCGCCGTCGGTCGCGAGCGAGGCCCGGCCCAGGCACATGGCGGTGAGCATGGCTTCCGCACGCGCGAAGTCGTCGCCCCAGGCGAGACCCGGTTTGGCGAGCATCAGCGACGCGATCCCGTGGGCGGCGGCCCAGAACTCGAGAACGATGTCGGCGATCTCGGCGTGATCGAACACCCCGTCGTCGGCCAGCTCGGTGACGGTTCCGGCGAACCGCGAGTACGCACTGGCGGCGAGTACCTCGTCGACCTTCGACGGATGCCCTTCGGGAGTGGGTTTGCCGAACGCCACGCGATAGAGCACGGGCGTGGCGACGGCGAAGCGGACATAGGCCATCCCCTGGCCCAGCGCTCGTTCGAAGGCGTCGTCGACGCCTTCCGATGCGGCGGCCATCTCGTCGTCGAGACGCTCGAAGTAGCGGGCGCACACGGCGTCGAGCAGGGCTTCCTTGTCGGCGAAGTGCAGGTAGATCGATGGCGGTGTGACCCCCACGCGGTTGGCGACCGCGCGAATCGACATCGCGGTGTCGTCGCCGTTCTCGACCAGCAACTCACCGGCGGCCTCGATGATCTCCTCCGCGAGGATCTCTCCGGACCCGCGCGGTGATCTCGCTCGTCTACGTGTCGTCACTGCACTCCTGCACCTGTCCCGCCGTTGTTCGTCCGCCGTTATGACGTATTCGGTGTCAGACCCTCGTCGGCGCGGTGTCCGGCGCCGCTTTCTCGGGACGCCCGACCTCCGGAGCCTCCTCGGACAACCCGATCCGATCATGTAGCCGTCGCAGCGGACCCGGCGCCCACCAGTTCGCCCGCCCGGCCAGACGCATGAAGGCGGGGACGAGGAACATGCGGATGATCGTCGCGTCCATCAGGACCGCCAGGGTGAGACCGACCCCGAACATCCGCATGAACGAGACCTCTGACGCCGCGATGGCGGCGAAGACGATGCTCATCAGCAGGGCTGCCGCCGTGATGACCCGGCCGGTCCGGGCCAAGCCCAGGGCCACGGCATGGTCGCTGGCCGCGCGCGTCCGGTCCGATCGCAACCACTCCTCGCGGATCCGTCCCAACAGGAACACCTCGTAGTCCATCGACAGGCCGAACGCCACGCAGAACAGCAGCACCGGCATGGTCGCGCTGAGGGTGCCCGTGGCGGTGGTCCCCAAACCTCCGAGGTGCCCTTCCTGGAAGAACCAGACCATCGCGCCGAACGTCGCCGACAGCGACAGGATGTTGAGGACGAGCGCCTTCAGCGGCAACACGACGCTCCCGGTGAACAGGAACAGCAGCACGAACGTCGCGATCGCGATGAGGCCGAGCACCCAGGGCAGATGCGCGTAGATCGACCCGACGGTGTCGTCGGTGGCGGCGGCGAGCCCGCTGAACAGGGTCTCCGTTCCCGCCGGCGGCGGCACCGCCCGCAGCTCGTCGAGCTGGGCGATCCCCGACTCGCTCATCGGGTCGCGGTCGGTCGACACCTGCAGGACGTGTACGTCGCCCCGGGTGTCGTCCGGGCTGCCGGGCGCGGCCGGCGCACCCCGGACGAACGTCCCCGCCGACGACCCTGCGGAGTTGACATCTCCGACCGTCGACAGGGCGCGGGTGTAGTCGGCCAGGGCCGCATCGTCCACCGGCCCCCGCACGACGACGGTGACCGCTGCGGACAGGTCGTCCTCGAAGTCGTCCCGGATCTCCTGCTGGATCGCGTGCGCGCTCGCCGACTCCGGTAACACCCGATCGTCGGGGAAACCCAGCTTCATCGACAGAAACGGCGCACCGAGTACCAGCAGGAAGACCGTGACGACCGCGGCGACCGGCAAGGCGTGGCGCAGCACCCACTGGACGAGCCGGTACCACCAGGTGTCCTCGGGTTCGACGGGCCGCGCCGGCGGCAGCCGAAGCAGGCGCCGGAGCGGCTTCCGGGCGTCGAACGCGTCGATGCGATCACCGAGGAGCATGAGCACGGCCGGCGTGAGGACGAGCGCCGACACCGCGGCCACAGCCACGACGCCGAGACCCGCGAAGGCGAAGCTGCGCAGGAAGTACTGCGGGAACAGCACGAGCGCGCTGAGCGACAGGGCGACGGTCACCGCGGAGAAGGCGACCGTCCGCCCGGCCGTGGCCAGGGTCCGGACGATCGCGTCGGGCCGGCTCAGACCGTGTCCGACCTCTTCCCGGTAGCGCGTCAGGATCAGCAGCGTGTAGTCGATCGCGAGCGCGAGACCCAGTGCGGTGGTGAGGTTGAGCGCGAAGACCGAGACGTCGGTGACCGATCCGATCGCGCGGAGCAGCGCGAAGGTGAGGATGATCGAGACGATGCCGATGCCGACCGGGACGGCCGCCGCGAGCAATCCGCCGAAGATGAAGATCAACACGATGAACGTGATCGGGATCGCGATGGCCTCGGCGACGAGGAGATCGGACGCGGTCTGGTCGTTGACCTGTGCGAAGACCATTCCTTGACCGCCGACCTGCACGGTGATCCCGTCGCGGTCACCGGCCAGGGCCTCGGCGATCTCCTCGGCGTGCCCCGGCGCCGAATTCTCGCCACCGTCGAGCGAGGCGATGATCAAAGTCGACGTCCGGTCGCGACTGACGAGCGCGGAGTCGAGCGCCGGATTGGCCCACACCGAGAGGATCTGGTCCTGCACGTACTGATTGCGATTCAGGTCGGCGACGATGTCCTCACCGACCGCTCGGGCCGTCGGGTCGCGGGAGACGTCGACTCCGTCGGGACCGTCCAGTTTGAGCACGACCTGGACCCCGCCGCGGTTGAACGTCTCATCGAGCGTTCTCTCCGCCCGCGCCGACCCCGAGTTCGGATCGCTGTACCCTCCGGCCAGCAGATGTTCGGCCGCGGTGGCGCCGTACGCGCCGCACACCACCAGCAGGATGAGTGCACCCAGCAGCACTCGTTTGGGCATGGATATGACCAGCCGTGTCAATCTGACCAGCATGCGGACCCCTGTCGCGTCGGTCGACTTTACGGCGTTAAGTTATCAGCAGTAATTTAGGCGGTCAAGGACGATTCCGGGACGTGCGGCATGCCGAGTCCGCGTCGGACCGTTCGCAGTTCGCGCTCGATCACCGTCGACTCCGATCCGAGCAGTCCGGTCGCCCGCGCGATCTCGCGCAGCCTGACGGCGGGCCGTGCGACGTCGACGAGATGGTGCAACGGCGTCCGGCGCAGACCCATCCGCCGGGCGACCGGGCGCTCGACCCATCTGGTGCTGATGGCCGAGAACGACGACATGAGCAGGGGTCTGGTGATTGCATCCACCGCGGAGACCAGCAACCCCGGCACCGGAATCGGAGCGGCCCCGTGCACGACGCGCGGAAGGTCGTACCCCTCGCGAAGCAGCGCCTTGATCAGCACCTTCGACGAATCGTCGGGCTGCAGCTCGAATTCGCCTGCGATACGGAACAATTCGCTCGACGACTCGTAACTCGGCGGCAGGAGGTCGTCGTCGACCCCGATGACCCAGCCGATCCAGCGCCACAGATGTGTGATCGCCTCACATTCCGCACTGCTGTAGTGGATCCCGAAATCCCGTGCGACGACGAGAGGGAGAGCCAGGAAGCCGCACGAGATGGTCATCACGGCATATGTCTGGTTGATGGGTGCGCCCCACTCCCCTTCGTCCCAGGCCCCGGCGTCGTCCGTCGGATCGCCGCCGGGCGGGTGCCGCAGGACGTCGCGGATGTAGGCGTGTAGCAGGCGAATACGAAGCGTCGCAGCCCAACCGGGACGGCCCGGGAGCATCGATCCGGGCGTGGTCGCCTCGGCGACCCAGCGGGCCGTCGACTCGACCCGATCACGTGTCCCCGATCCCAGCCGGCCGGTGGCCACCAGCGGACGGACGAACCCCTGCGCCTTGAATCCGTAGATCAGCGATTGATACAGCGTCGACGACTGCAACGTCCCGAACCGCCACCAGGCGCGGGCGCCGGCCTCCGCCCAGGCCGGGTCGAACCACGGAGGTGGGGTGCTCGCGACCTGCAACAGATGCGTCATCGAGGCGGGCATCTCGAGGTGTTCGACATCGGTCTCCTCCTCGGCGGAGGTGTGCTCTTCCAAGAGCGCGACCAGTGTGGAGAAGGAGATTCCGCGTTCTCTGGCCTCGACGATCACCGCGTCGGCGAGCGGATCACCCTGCGTCAGACCCGCCTCGAGGCGCTCGACGATGGCGGGATGCCGCTCTCGGACGGCCTCCCAATTGCGTGCCCCGGTCACCGCTGCCGCGTCCATGCCCCATGATCACCCCGGCGACTGGGCCGGTCAAGGACGGCTGACTCCCAGACGTCGACTCGAGTGCCAGACCTCGATCGAAGTCTGGCGGTCGAGTTGACGTCTGTCGGTGGCAGCGCCGGACGAATTCGGACACGCTGCCGCGGCTGACTATGCTCACCGTGGGGACCGTCGTCGAGCGGACCCTTCGCCCCCATAGCCCAATTGGCAGAGGCAGCCGACTTAAAATCGGCACAGTGTCGGTTCGAGTCCGACTGGGGGCACTTCCGGCCGGGCATTCTCGCCGTTTCGGGTCGCCACCTCCGGCGGCGCGTCCAAGTTCTTCGACCCGATCCGCGTCGATCAAACGCATGGCCGTTCAGCCGAATACGTACGTGGACACCGCTTCGATCCCCGCGGTTACATGACTGCCGGTGGTACCGAACGACTCTCGGGACCTCCGGGGCGGGATCGCTCATTTCGAGATCATCCCGAACGTGAGGTGACCACCATGCCGAAGCACACCATCGAGGATCTGATCGCGCTGATCCCACCACCGGTGGCACGGCCGGCGACCGTCGACTGGGCGCTCATCGAACAGCGACTCGGATTCCGGTTGCCGACCGACTACAAGGCACTCGCCGACACGTACGGACCGGGAGTCTTCTGCGACGACTTCCTCGTGTGGACCGGTCTCCCCTGGCCCGACGCGTCGATCGAGGAGGCGGGGCGCCACGCGGTGGCCGACCTCGAGCCACTTCTCGAGGACTTGAGCATCGTGACGTGGGCGCATGACGACGGCACCGACACGGCCGTCGACCTCTCCGGCGATTCGTTGTTCGGGTGGGGACGTTCCACCGACGGCGACTCGGGATACTGGCACCGGACGGGCGACGACCCCGACGGGTGGCCGGTCCTGGTCACCGACGGCGTCATGGTCTGCGATTACCACCGCGGCGGTCTGGTCTCGTACCTGTACGACTTCTGGACCGGCGGCTTCCCGAATCGTCAGGTCTTCGCCGGCCGCGAAGCACCGGAACGGCTGAGCTTCGAGCAGGTGACCGTCGACTCCTGAGCGGGCGCGGACCCGTCCGCGCCGAGCATGAACAGACGGGCCCGCGGGCTCGGCTCACATACCGGGCCCGCGGATCCCCTCGACCACGAGATCCAGAAGACGCTGCGACTCAACGCAATTACGGCCCAAAGCGATCATGTTCGCGAGCGTGAAGAGTTCGTCGACGGTGAGATCGGCGCGGATTCCACCGGACCGCTGGGCGGCGCCGAGGATGTCCGCGCCGGCCACGCGGAGGTCGGCGCAACTGGTGTAGAGCGGGCTCTCGGGGTCGCCCGCCGACGCGATGATGATCTCGGGCAGACCCTGATACGCCCCGACGTGGCGCGCGAGCACCCGGACCCACTCGACGAGACGCTCGCCGGGGTCCCGCTGCTCGTCATCGGCGCGCGCAGACTCCACGAGGGCAGCGGTGTCCTGTCGCATCGCGGCCGCGACCAACGCCTCGCGAGACGGGAAGTGGCGGTACAACGTGCCGGCGCCGACGCCGGCACGTTTGGCGATGTCATCGAGCGACGTGTCGATACCCGACTCACGGAAGGCCTCCGCCGCCGTGGCGACGACCTTCTCGTAATTGCGTCGAGCATCGGCTCGCATCGGTTTCGCCGGCGCGGATGCGCTGGTCATGACACCTCCCGAAGAAAACACTTGTAACCGGAGAACATCTCCGCTTCAATAAGCGGAGACAATCTCCAATTGGAGACACTCTCCTGTTCGACCTTACCCGCCCGGGAGGCCCTGATGTCCCAGACCACCGATCGCGTCGCTCCCGCGGCAGATTCCGACACCGGAGAGTCGACGATCGACCGCCGCACCTGGATCGGACTGGTCGTCGTGGTGGCGAGCCAGCTGATGGTGATCCTCGACGGCACGATCGTCACCGTCGCGCTCCCCCGCATCCGCGATGACCTGGGTTTCAGCGAGGTGTCTCAGTCCTGGGTGATGAACGCCTACGTGCTGGCGGTGGGTGGCCTGCTGCTGCTCGGCGGCCGCTTGGGCGACCTGATCGGACGGCGACGCGCGCTGCTCTACGGCATCGCCCTGTTCACCGCGGCCTCGCTCCTCGGCGGACTCGCCACCAGCGCGTGGATGCTTCTCATCGCTCGCGTCCTGCAAGGCGTGGGAGCCGCGCTCGCCGCACCCACCGCCCTGGGACTGATCGTCGCCAACTTTCCGCCCGGTCCCGATCGCGCCCGGGCCGTCAGCTGGTTCTCCCTGGGTGCCGCGTCGGGCGGAGCGCTCGGCCTGCTGCTGGGCGGCGTACTCACCGAACAGCTGTCGTGGCACTGGGTGATGCTGGTCAACGTCCCGATCGGGGTGGCGATCCTCATCGCTGCACCGTTCACCGTCGATGAGACACCCCGGCAGCCCGGTCACCTGGGTCTCTGGGACACCCTGCTGTCCGCTGCGGGTGTCGCGGCGGTGGTCTTCGGCTTCATCCGCGCCTCCGAGGTCTCCTGGGCCGACCCGGTGACCATCGCCTCTCTCGCCGTCGGCGCATCGACGCTCACGGCGTTCGCGATCAGACAGCGCCGTACGAGCCATCCCCTGCTGCCACCCCGATTGGTGAACTCCGCGCGCAAGGCCGCGCCCTTCGTGGTGATGTTGCTCTTGCCCGGCGCGATGATGGGCATGTTCACCTTCATGACCCTGCACCTGCAGGACGTGATGGGTTACAGCGTCGTGGCGTCCGGGTTCGCGTTCCTGCCGTTCATGGTTCTCAACATCGGATTGACGGTCACCGGGACCACCGCCCGCCTCGTCGCGCGCTTCGGTGCGGCACCGGTGTTGATGGCGGGATTGTCCCTGGCGATCGCCGGGCTCGTGTGGTTGTCGTTCGTCGGGCCCGACTCCACCTTCGCCGCAGCGATTCTGGCGCCCTCGATGATCATGGGTGCGGGAATCGGCCTGTCCGTGGTGCCGGCGAACGTCCTGATCGTGGACAACTCGCCCGCAGCCGACGCCGGCGCCGCCTCGGGCCTGATGCAGGCGCTGTTGCAGGTCGGTGGTGCGCTCGGACTCGCCACGCTGATGACCGTGTTCGGCCCACTCCAACGTAGCGATCCGTCCGGAACTGCAACCGGCACGACGATTCTGGTCGGTTCGTCGTTCGCTATTGTCGCCCTGCTCGTGCTCGTGGTCGCCTACCGGCCGCGGCGTGCCGCAGCCGCGTGACCCAACGCGACGACATACGTCACGACGTCGGCGCCCGTGCACCACTCCGAGTCGATCCGCGTGCATCCCCCGAGCCCGCTGATGATGTACTCGGTGTCATGTCCACTCGGGTTGTCCTGCTCGCCGACTCCTCCGTCGCCCTGCTCACCCTCGGTATCTCGGTGTACTCGATCGCGGTCCTGGTGTGCCTCGGGATCGCGATCAACGCGGCCCGGTTCGGACGCAGACGGGTCGCGATCACGATGGCCTGGGTCGTCGGTGTACTGACCGTGGCAGGTGTCATCATCGCCATCCTGAGCAGCACCGCCGGCGGTTAACCCTCCGGCCGCAACTCCGCGCGTTGCCGATCGATGAATTGCGCGGCAAGCCGATTCGTGAGGCCGGGCGCCAATCGCTGGACGCGCCAGGTGATCCGGGATCGACGCGGGACGACCAGCAGTGGTTGATTCCGCTCGATGGCGGCGAGCGTGTCCCGGGCGAGGCGGTCGGCGTCGTACGCGGTCGACGAACCCTGACTCGCCAGATAATAAGAGCGACCGACGAATCCGCCGACCGATCCCTTGTCCAGGATCGGGGTCTCCACTGCCGAGGGACACACCGCCAGCACGTTCACCCCGCGGCCCGCGGCCTCGGTACGTAGTGCGAGCGACAGCCCCACGACCGCATGTTTGGTCATCACGTAGCTCGTGATCAGTCCGGCGGCGACGAGCCCGGCCATCGACGCCGTGTTGACGATGTGTCCGGAACGCTGCTCGATCATCACCGGGTACGCGGCCGCGACCCCGTGCACGACGCCCCGGATGTTGACGTCGATGATCGCGTCCCATTGTTCCGGCGTCAGCATCTCGGTCGGACCACCCCAGGTGATCCCGGCGTTGTTGAACATCAGATCCAGGCGCCCCCACTCGGCGACGACCTCGTCGACCACCCGCTGCACAGCGGCGGCATCCGTCACATCCAGTTGCACCGCCCGTGCGGTGCCCGGCCCACCGGACAAGGAGTCCGTCACCCGCTGCGCCGCGGGTAGGTCGATGTCCGCGCAGGTGACGTGGGCTCCCCGGGTCACCAGCGCGCGCGTGAGCGCGGCCCCGATACCGGACCCGCCCCCGGTCACGATCGCGATCCTGCCCCCGACATCTGCTCCGCGCGTCTTCCCGAATTTCAGCACGAACAGAGCATGACCGATCCCGTTCCGGCGGGGTGCGCTTTGTGCGAACCGGGTCTTGACATCCTCACAGGCCGCTCTTAGTGTTGCTGCCATCACAAATTGAAACGTTTTAATTCGCCGGGTTGATCCTCTCTCGACGGTCTGCGTTTCCCATCACGTCGTTTGTCAGGAGCAGCCATGTCCGATACCCAGCGCGTCTGCTTCGTGCTCCAGCTCCGCCCGGAGCGCGTCGAGGACTACCTCGACGCCCACACGGAGGTGTGGCCGGAGATGCTCGACGCCCTGCGCGAGACCGGGTGGCGCAACTACTCGTTGTTCCTCCGCAAGGACGACGGCATGGTCGTGGGTTACCTCGAGACCGACGACTTCGCGACGACCGCCGCCGCCATGGAGGCAACGGACGTCAACGCCCGGTGGCAGGCGCACATGTCCGAGTACTTCCTCCCGGCCACCGGCGGAGACGCCGACGGCGCCAATCCCGACACCATCCGTACCGAACTCCTCGAGTACTTCCACCTCGACTGACCGACATCGAACACACGACGCGTACTGACGGGCACACCGACATCAGCGAACCCGGCTTGACCCCTCCGATCCCGACCCTCTCTACT
The DNA here is from genome assembly GCF_005502615.1 of Gordonia sp. ALPHA1B1. Lineage (NCBI taxonomy): Bacteria > Bacillati > Actinomycetota > Actinomycetes > Mycobacteriales > Gordoniaceae > Gordonia > Gordonia sp. ALPHA1B1. The sequence goes on from NZ_SCOC01000007.1 coordinate 153,357, forward strand.
GATCTCCGACGCTAGGAATCCCATGAAAGTAGGAGCGCGCTCCACCACCGGCTGGCGGGCGACCATCTCGGTTGCCATGTCGAACTACATCGAAGCCGGCTCGATCATCGCGATCGCCACCAGCCTGACCTTCTGGCAGGACGAGTTCGGCATCAGCAACTTCGCCGTCGGCCTGTTGGCCGCACTGAGCGCCAACGCGTTCGGCGCGGCGGTCGGTGCCGCCATCGGCGGACCGCTGTGCGACCGCTACGGCCGCAAGGCGATCTACACCTACGACCTGCTGGTCTACATGGCCGGCGTGTTGCTCGCCGCCTTCGCGCTCAACTTCACCATGCTGCTGGCGGCGTTCATCATCACCGGCCTCGCGGTCGGCGCGGGCGTACCCGCGTCCTGGACCTACATCGCCGAAGAGGCGCCATCGGTCGAACGCGCCAAACACGTCGGCACCGCCCAGCTCGCCTGGTCGGTCGGACCCCTGATCGGCTTCGCACTGGCGGCCGCGCTCGCCCCGATGGGCCTGCTGGGTTCGCGGATCATCTTCCTGCACCTCTTCGTCGTCGCCGCGGTCGTCTGGTGGATTCGCCAAGGGCTCGCGGAGTCCAAGATCTGGTCCGACGAGGCGGTCAACGAGACCCGTGAGCTCACCGCTTCCGTCGGCGCCCGCGGAATCAAGGGCCTGTTCTCCAAGAAGGTCAACATCACCGCACTACTCCTGCTCGGTGGCATCTACCTCTTCTGGAACACCGTGGCCGGACAGGCCGGCATCTTCATGCCGCGTGTCTACGAGACCGCGGGCGTCGAGAGCGCGGTCCAGCAGAACCTGCTGCAGGTGCTGGTCTGGGGATGCACCGTCCTCGCGACCTACTTCGGCTTCATGCGATATGCCGACCGGGTCTCCCAGCGCGCCCTGTACGTCTTCGGCGCCGCATTGGGCATCGTCGCCTGGATCGTGCTGGTCGCCTTCACCGACAGCGGTGTCGCCACGATGCTCGTCTTCGCGGTCCTGTGGGGCATCTCCTCGGGCATCGGCGCGCAGGCGTTCTACAGCCTCTGGGCCAGCGAGATGTTCGCGACGCCCTATCGGGCCAGCGCCCAGGGCGTCATGTTCTTCGCCGTCCGCACCGCAACCGGTCTGTTGAGCTACTTCTTCCCCACCATGCTCGCGGCCACCGGACTCACCACGGTCGGCATCCTGCTGGTCGCACTGCTCACCGTCGCGCTGATCATCGGCGCCATCGCGGCTCCGGACACCCAGGGCAAGACGCTGCAGCAGATCGAGGTCGAGCGCTACGGCGCTCCGCTGTCACCCGAGCTCATCGAGACACCGGCATCCGCCGCGCACCCGACCCCGGGCACCAACCCGGCCGCGGAGTCGGGACACAAAGCCCCGGCCTGACACCACGGGCCTGATCGCGCCGTGCACGATTGAAACGTTCCACCAGTTCGACTGTTCCACTCAGACCTCCCCGCCGCCGGCTGACCCCGACGCCGGCGGCGGGGAATCCCAACCGAAAGAAATCTCATGGCCACCTTTGACGAGACGATCCTCGACAACCTCGAGATCGAGCTCCCCTCCTGGGCGTTCGGCAACTCCGGCACCCGGTTCAAGGTGTTCGGCACCCCGGGCACCCCCCGCACCATCCACGAGAAGATCGCCGACGCCGCGAAGGTCAACGAGCTGACCGGGCTGGCACCCACCGTCGCCCTGCACATCCCGTGGGACACCGTCGACGACTACACCGCCCTGGCGGCTTACGCTAAGGATCTCGGCGTCGGCCTGGGCACCGTCAACTCCAACACCTTCCAGGACGACGCCTACAAGTTCGGCAGCCTGACCCACACCGACAAGACGGTGCGGCAGATGGCCATCGACCATCACCTCGCCTGCATCGAGGTGATGAACGCGACCGGTTCGCGCGATCTGAAGATCTGGCTGGCCGACGGCACCAACTACCCCGGACAGGGCGACATCCGCGGACGCCAGGACCGGCTCGCCGAGTCGCTCGCGACCATCTACCAGCACATCGGCGACGACCAGCGACTCGTGTTGGAGTACAAGTTCTTCGAGCCCGCGACGTATGTCACCGACGTCCCCGACTGGGGCACCTCCTACGCCCATGTGACCGCGCTCGGCGAGCGGGCGATGGTCTGCCTCGACACCGGCCATCACGCGCCGGGAACCAACATCGAGTTCATCGTCGCGCAGCTGCTTCGCCTCGGAAAGCTGGGTTCCTTCGACTTCAACTCGCGCTTCTACGCCGATGACGACCTCATCGTCGGTGCCGCGGATCCGTTCCAGCTCTTCCGGATCCTGTTCGAGGTGATCCGCGGCGGCGGGCTCGACGCCGGGTCGCCGGTCGCTCTCATGCTCGATCAATGCCACAACGTCGAGGAGAAGATCCCCGGCCAGCTCCGTTCGGTGCTGAACGTCGAGGAGATGACGGCCCGCGCACTACTCGTCGACACCGATGCGCTGACCGAGGCACAGGCCGCCGGAGACGTGTTGGGCGCGAACGCGATCGTGATGGACGCGTTCTACACCGACGTCCGTCCGATGCTCGCCGAGCGTCGTGTCCGTCGCGGCCTGCCCGCAGACCCGATGGCCGCATACGTCGACTCCGGATACCACGAGCGCATCGTCGCCGAGCGTGTCGGCGGTACCCAGTCGTCCTGGGGCGCCTGAGCCCTCCCCCAGCCCCAGTTCCCTGAACTCCCGAGGAGATCACCCCTAATGACCAATCCCGCAGTCGCCGCCCTCATCGAGCGGTCCAACCGACTCGGATCGGATCCGAAGAACACCAACTACGCCGGCGGCAACACCTCCGCCAAGGGCTCCGACACCGACCCGGTCACCGGTGAAGACGTCGAACTGCTCTGGGTGAAGGGCTCCGGCGGTGATCTCGGCACCCTCACCGAGAAGGGCCTGGCCGTGCTCCGGCTCGATCGCATGCGTGCGCTCGTCGACGTCTATCCCGGCCTCGACCGTGAGGACGAGATGGTCGCCGCCTTCGATTACTGCCTGCACGGAAAGGGCGGTGCCGCACCGTCGATCGACACCGCGATGCACGGCCTCGTCGACGCCGCGCACGTCGACCACCTGCACCCGGACTCCGGTATCGCCATCGCGACCGCGGCCGACGGCGAGGTCTTGACGCACAAGATCTTCGGTGACCGCGTCGTGTGGGTGCCGTGGCGTCGTCCGGGTTTCCAGCTCGGGCTGGACATCTCGGCGATCAAGAAGGACAACCCGCAGGCCATCGGTTGCATCCTCGGCGGCCACGGGATCACCGCCTGGGGCGACACCTCCGATGAGGCGCAGGCACATTCGCTGGAGATCATCCGCACCGCCGAGGAGTACATCGCCGCCAACGGTCGCCCGCAACCCTTCGGCGGCCCGATCGACGGCTACGGCGCATTGCCCGCCGAGGAACGCCGGGCCAAGGCCGCGGCGCTCGCCCCGTTCATCCGCGGCCTCGCCTCGATGGACAAGCCGCAGGTCGGTCACTTCACCGACGTCGACCCGGTCCTCGAATTCCTGGCGGCAGAGGAGCATCCGCGCCTGGCCGCACTCGGCACCAGTTGCCCGGACCACTTCCTGCGCACCAAGGTCAAGCCGATGGTCCTCGACCTCCCGGCCGACACGAGCGTCGAGGAGTGCAAGGAGCGCCTCACGGCACTGCACGAGGCCTACCGCGAGGACTACCGCGCGTACTACGACCGTCACGCCACCGCGGACAGCCCCGCGATGCGCGGCGCCGACCCGGCCATCGTGCTGATCCCGGGCGTCGGAATGTTCAGCTTCGGCAAGGACAAGCAGACCGCACGTGTCGCCGGCGAGTTCTACCTGAACGCCATCAAGGTGATGCGCGGCGCCGAGGCCATCTCGACCTACGCACCGATCGACGAGTCGGAGAAGTTCCGGATCGAGTACTGGTTGCTCGAGGAGGCCAAGCTCGCCCGCATGCCGAAGCCCAAGCCGCTCGCGACCCGCATCGCCCTGGTCACCGGGGCGGCATCCGGCATCGGCAAGGCCATCGCGACGCGTCTGGCCGCCGAAGGTGCATGCGTGGTGATCGCCGACCTCGACGCCGAGAAGGCACGGGCGGCCGCCGAGGAGATCGGTTCGACCGATGTCGCCATCGGGGTGGCCGCCGACGTCACCGACGAAGCGGCCGTACAGTCCGCGATCGACGCGACGGTGCTCGCCTTCGGCGGCATCGACCTCGTCGTGAACAACGCCGGCCTGTCGCTGTCGAAGTCGTTGCTGGACACCACCGCCGCCGACTGGGACCTCCAGCACAACGTGATGGCCCGCGGTTCGTTCCTGGTGAGCAAGGCCGCCGCACGCGCCCTCATCGATCAGAAGCTCGGCGGCGACATCCTGTACATCTCGTCGAAGAACTCGGTCTTCGCCGGGCCGAACAACATCGCCTACTCGGCGACGAAGGCCGACCAGGCCCATCAGGTCCGTCTCCTGGCCGCCGAGCTCGGCGAGCACGGGGTCAAGGTCAACGGCATCAATCCCGATGGCGTGGTGCGTGGTTCGGGGATCTTCGCCGGCGGCTGGGGCGCCAAGCGCGCTGCCGTCTACGGCGTCGAGGAGAAGGATCTCGGCAAGTTCTACGCGCAGCGCACCCTGCTCAAGCGCGAGGTGCTGCCGGAGAACATCGCCAACGCCGCGTTCGCACTCTGCACGTCCGACTTCTCGCACACCACCGGCCTGCACGTGCCGGTGGACGCGGGCGTCGCCGCCGCGTTCCTGCGATGAGCCGATCCACCCGGTCCGCCCAGGTCGCCGCGATCGACCTGGGCGCGACCAGCGGCCGGGTCATGCTGGCCGACGTCTCGCGCGGACGACTCGAGCTCGAACAGGTCGCCCGGTTCACCAACGACCCGGTCCACATCTGGAACGGGCGCAGGTCCGCTCTGCACTGGGATGTCCCGGCGCTGTTCCGCGCCGCGTCGGCCGGCCTCGCCGAGGCGGGCAGGCAGTCCGACGATCTGGTCGGGATCGGGGTGGACTCCTGGGCGGTGGACTACGCGCTCCTGCGGGAGGGCCGCATGATCGGGTTGCCGCACCACTACCGGGACACCCGGAGCGTGGTCGGGGTCGACGCCGTGCACGCCGAACTCGGTCCCGCGGACCTGTACGTGCGCAACGGCTTACAGTTCCTGCCGTTCACCACCGTGTACCAATTGGCCGCCGAAAAGGCCGACGGGTTGCTCGATCAGGCCGACACCGCCCTGCTGATCCCGGACCTCATCACATACTGGCTCACGGGCCGACGCGGCACCGAACGCACCAACGCCTCGACCACCGGATTGCTCGGCATCAACGGGCGGTGGGACACCGCGATGATGGAGCGTCTCGGATTGCCCGTCGGCTTGTTCCCCGACCTCGTGGAGACCGGCACCGACCAGGGCCCGTTGCTCGGCGACGTCGCCGAGCGCCTCGGACTGTCGACGTCGACCCGCGTCACCGCGGTCGCGTCCCACGACACCGCGTCGGCGGTCGCCGCCATCCCGATGGACCCGTCGCGGTCGGCGTACATCTCGTGCGGGACCTGGGGTCTGGTCGGCGTCGAACTCGAGCAGCCGGTCGTCTCCCGCGACGGGTGGAAGGCCAACTTCACCAACGAGGTCGGCGCCGACGGCCGTATCCGCTACCTGCACAACGTGATGGGCCTGTGGCTGCTCAGCGAGACGGTCCGCCAGTACCAGCGCGAAGGGTATCGCGCCGAACTCGGTGAACTGCTCGCGCAGGCCGCCGAGGCGCCGGCGACGGTCGAGATCTTCGACACCGACGACGCCCGGTTCCTCCCGCCGGGAGACATGCCCGGACGCATTCGCGACTGGTACGACGAGCGCGGCATGCGTCCGCCGATGACGCGCGCCGAGATGGTGCGCACGATCGTCGAGAGCCTCGCGGCGGCCTTCGCCGACGGGGTGGCGCGAGCGGCCGAACTGTCCGGCACGACGGTGGAGACCGTCCATCTCGTCGGCGGCGGCTCGCAGAACCGGCTGCTGTGCCAACTCACCGCCGATCGGCTGGGCCTGCCGGTGCAGGCCGGTCCGGTGGAGGCGACCGCGCTGGGCAACGTGCTGATCACCGCCCGCGCCCACGGTCTCATCGATGGCGACCTCGAGGCGATGAGGTCTATCGTCGTCGACAGGTTCCCGCCGCAACACTACGCACCCCGACACTCCCGCGGCACGCGCTCCCGCACCGCGGTGGGGACAGGAAAGGCATGACCATGCAAGGCAGTTCTCCCATGAAGCGTCGAGTTCCCAAGCCGCGCGACCTCGCGCCGCTGATGCAGTTCAAGAAGCCCCAGTTCGACGCGAAGAAGCGCCGCCTCGACGCCGCCCTCACCATCGAGGACCTGCGCGCGATCGCCAAGCGCCGCACCCCGAAGGCGGCCTTCGACTACACCGACGGTTCGGCCGAGGCCGAGCTGTCCATCGGACGGGCACGACAGGCGTTCGCCGACATCGAGTTCCATCCGGCCATCCTGCGTGACGTGTCCAAGGTCGACACCTCGTGCACGATCCTCGGCGGGCGTTCGGAACTGCCGTTCGGCATCGCACCCACCGGGTTCACCCGGATGATGCAGACCGAGGGCGAATACGCTGGTGCGCGCGCGGCCGGCCGGGCCGGGATCCCCTTCTCGCTGTCGACGATGGGTACGGCGTCGATCGAGGACGTCCGGGATGCGAATCCGCACGGCCGCAACTGGTTCCAGCTGTACATGTGGAAGGACCGGGAGCGCTCGATGGCCCTGGTCGACCGCGCGGCGAAGGCCGGGTACGACACCCTGCTGGTGACCGTCGACGTGCCGGTCGCCGGGGCTCGTCTGCGCGACAAGCGCAACGGCATGTCGATCCCGCCGGCGCTGACCGCCAAGACCGTGCTCAACGCCATCCCGCGCCCGCAGTGGTGGATCGACTTCCTCACCACCGAGCCCCTGGCGTTCGCCTCGCTCGATCGATGGTCAGGAACGGTGGCCGAACTGCTGGACACGATGTTCGACCCCACCGTCACCTTCGACGATCTGGCGTGGATCAAGTCGCAGTGGCCGGGCAAGCTGGTGGTCAAGGGCATCCAGACCGTCGACGACGCCAAGGCCGTCACTGCCCTCGGCGCCGACGGCATCGTATTGTCGAATCACGGTGGGCGCCAACTCGACCGCGCACCGATCCCGTTCCACCTCCTGCCCGAGGTGGCCCGCGAGGTCGGCGCGGACACCGATGTCATGCTCGACACCGGCATCATGAGCGGTGCCGACATCGTGGCGTCGGTCGCCCTCGGCGCGCGGTTCACGCTCGTCGGCCGGGCCTACCTGTACGGCCTGATGGCCGGCGGGGAGGCCGGGGTGGACCGGATGATCGAGATCCTCGGCGAGCAGATCGCACGCACGATGCGGCTGCTCGGTGTCGCCTCGCTCGACGAGCTGACCCCCGCGCACGTGACCCAGCTCGAGCGGCTGGTGCCCCGGGCGCGTTCCTGAGGCTCGACTGCCGAGGTCGCGTGGGCATCAGACCGGCCGCCTACGCGACCTCCGCGTCCTCGCGGCGGTGGGCGAAGTGATCCACGAGGCCCACCACCAGCGCGATCAGCACCAGGACCGCGGCCGTCGCCAGTCCGATCTGGAACGCCCGCGCCCAGTCGCCGCCGGTGTTCGCGACCTGGGCGAAGAACACCGCACCGACGAGCGCGATCCCCGCGGCGGCCCCGATGCGCTGACCGGTCTGCAGGACGCCACCGGCGATGCCCGCCTTGGTGACCGGCACCTGGTCGAGGCTGAGCGTGAGATTGGGCGAGATCACGAGACCGGAACCGATACCCGCCACCAGCAGCGGCAGCGCGGCGGCGTACCCGACACCGGGACCGGACACGAACGCGACGGCGACGATCGTCGCGATCATCCCCACGACCACCAGGCCCAGACCGAGCAACACCAGCGAGCGCCCGACCCGGTTGACGATGTTGCCGCCGACGCTGGCCGACACCGCCGAGCCGAGCGCGAACGGGGTCACCGCCAGACCGGCCTGCAGTGCCGAATAGCCCAGGCCCTGCTGGACGAACAGCGTGTAGATGAAGAACACCGTGGTGAACCCGGCGAAGTAGACCATCGCGATGATGCACCCCAACGTGTACGACCGCATGGAGAACAACGAGAGGTCGACGAGTTGCTGGCGGCCGACGCGGCCCTGCCGGCGTTCCCACAGGACGAACGCACCGATCAGCACCGCCGCGACGACGAGCAGCAGCCATTTCCGCCCGCCGGGCCACTCCTGCTCCTGGACCATCGGCAGCATCAGCGCGAACACCCCGGTGCCCAGGAGCACGACGCCCACCGGGTCGAAACTCCCCCGCAGCGGTTGTTTGAGTTCCTCGGGCCGAGCCGGGATCAACCGGATCGCGGCGACGAAGGCCGCGATACCGATCGGCACGTTCACGAAGAAGATCCAGCGCCACCCGTCGGCGGACCCGCCCAGCTGGATGAGGACCCCACCGAGCAGCGGCCCGACCGCGGTCGAGATACCGATGGTCGCGGCGAACATGCCGAAGGCCCGGCCGCGCTCGGCCCCGCGAAACAGCAGCTGGATGAGCCCGGAGACCTGCGGCGCGAGAATGCCGCCCGCGACGCCCTGGATCAGGCGGAAGACGACGAGTTGCGTCGGGCCCTGGGCGAACCCACATGCCGCCGACGCCAGCACGAACAGGGACAGCCCGATGAGGAAGGTCACCTTGCGGCCGCGCGCGTCCCCGACCCGGCCGGCCGGGACCAGGACGAGTCCGAAGGCGAGGGCGTAGCCGGACACGACCCACGACAGGTCGGCCGAGTTCGCGCCGAGACCGGATTCGATGGACGGGAGCGCGACGTTGACGATCGAGACGTCGAGAAGGGTCATGAAGCCGACCACCAGGCACACCGCGAGCGCCTTCCAGCGCCGCGGGTCGGGTTCGTAGTCCGCGGAGAACGGGCTGGCCGGAGTCGACATGGATCGCCTTTCCTACAGGGGGTACCGCGGGTGTTCGTAGTCAATCAGCTCACGAGATGGGCGACCCTCCCGAGTCCGCGAAACGCGGGTACCGGCATCGCATCTGGTGAGATGGACACATGGGTGTGAGCATGCGGGATGTCGCGGCGGCGGCCTCGGTGTCGGTGGGCACCGTCTCGAACGTGCTCAACTCGCCCGGAAAGGTCTCGCCCGCGACCGTCGCGCGGGTCCAGGCGGCAATCGACCAGCTGGGTTTCGTGCGCAACGACGCCGCGCGTCAACTCCGTGCGGGCCGATCGCGTTGCGTCGGCATGGTGGTACTCGACGTGGGTAACCCCTTCTTCACCGACATCGCCCGCGCCGCCGAACAACGGGCCGGCGAGCACGACCTCACGGTGCTGCTCGGCACCTCCGACGACGACGAATCGCGCGAACAGGCCTATCTCGACACCTTCGACGAGCAGCGGGTGTTCGGTCTGCTCGTCTCGCCGATCGGCGACGATCTGCGGCGGTTCGACTCGCTGCGCCGTCGCGGCACCCCGGTGATCCTCGTCGACCGGGACGCCGGCGGCTCGCCCTTCGATTCCGTCGCCGTCGACGACATCGCGGGCGGGCGGCTCGCGGTGTCGCACCTGTGCGAGACCGGTCGTCGCCGGATCGTGTTCGTGGGCGGACCGCCCGGACTGCGGCAGGTCGCGGACCGCCGCCGGGGCGCGCAGGAGGCGGTCGACGCCGTCGACGACGCCACGCTCGAGGTCGTGCAGACGGCGAACCTGAGTGTGCTGGCCGGACGCGAGGCGGGACAGGCCCTGCTGGCCAGGGCCCCCCGAGACCGACCGGATGCGGTGTTCTGCGCCAACGACCTCCTGGCCATCGGGGTCCTGCAGGCGTTGACGATGCTCGGCGGCGACGTCCGCGTTCCCGACGACATCGCGCTGATCGGTTACGACGACATCGATTTCGCCCGCTCGGCCGTCGTCCCGTTGTCGTCGATCCGGCAGCCGACCTCCCGCATCGGCGTCACCGCGGTCGATCTGCTGATGAGCGCGGCCGACGATCCCGCCGAACGCCATATCCCGTCGAACCTCGTGTTCCAGCCCGAGTTGGTCGCCCGCGCATCGACACTGGGCTGATGGTGTGACGCACGCCATCGCCGGGTAAACGGTGTGAGGACTCTCCTAAATATTGCGTAGTCCTGCAAGTTTGCAGGGTTCTGCAAGTTCCGTACCGTGGGTGAGGTGAACTCCCCCGGACTCCGCGAGGCGAAGAAGGCGGCGACCCGTTCGGCGCTCGCCCGCGCTGTGCTGCGGTTGTCCACCAGCGCCGGGATGGATCACGTGACGATCGACGCCGTCGCGGCGGAGGCGAACGTCTCGGTCCGCACGTTCCACAACTACTTCAGTGGCAAAGAGGATGCGCTGCTGCACTTCGTGTCGTCGCTGTTCGACACGATCGTTGAGCGGATCGAGGCCCGACCGACGGACGAGAACTTCTTCTGCTCGGTCCGGACCGCCCTCATCGAGGCCGCCACCTCGCCCGACGTCGGCGAACCCGCCGAGATCGTCGCGCTCCTTGCGCCTCCTCGACACGGATCCGGGGCTGACGGCCAGGTCCCGCGACATGGAGTTGGGCGACACCGTCGAAGCGCGTCTCGCCGAACTGTGCGCGCAGCGCGGGCAGCCGGCACACACCCTGTATCCGCGCCTCGTCCTGCACAACGCGATCACCACCATCCGCGTCGCCCTCGAATTCTGGGTGACCCATCACGACGACACCCCGGGCACCGCTGCCGACCTGGCCACCGTGCTGGAGTCCGCCTTCGACCAGTTGGCGTCCGGGCTCGCACAACCCATCCCACCGTTGAACGAACTCGCCGACCCATCCCTCGAGGAGCACTGACGTGGCAACACACCTGTACCGACTAGGGCGATGGGCGTACGAGAACCGCCTCAAGACCATCGCGATCTGGGTTCTGGTCCTGATCGGGCTGGGCATCGGCGCGAGCCTGCTGGCCAAACCGACCTCGGAGTCGTTCTCGATCCCGGGCATCCCGTCGGAGCGCGCCCAGGACCTGATGATCGAACGCTTCCCCGGGGAAGCGACGTTCGGTTCCGACATCGGTGTCACGTATGTCGTCCGCGCACCGGAGGGTTCGACGCTGAGCGAGCCCCGGTTCCAGAGCGCCATCGACTCGATGGTGGCCGGCCTCAAGACCGTCGAGAACGTGAAGAGCCCCGATTCGATCGCCAACCCGTTCGTCTCGTACGGCACCGAGCAATCCCCCGGTCAGCTCCGTGAACTCTCGGCGACCTTCCAGCGGGAGACCTTCGGCAAGAGCGCGGACGAGGCCGCCGCCGACGCGCAGGCCACTTCGCCGATCAACGCAGCGGGCACCGTTGCGCAGCTCGGCGCCTCCTTCGACGTCGAGGCATCCTCGGACGTCACCGAGACCATGCGCGAACAAATGGACGCCATCGCCGACGACGCGCGGGCCGCCGGCCTCACCGTCGAGATGAAGGGTTCGGCCACACAGCAATTCGAGCTCGGGATCACCTCTGAGCTGATCGGCATCGGGGTCGGCGCGCTGATCCTCATCCTGACCTTCGCCTCCCTGGTCGCGTGGGGCATGCCGATCATCACCGCGATCGTCGGCGTGGCCATCGGGATGCTCGGCGTGCAGATGGGCACCCACTTCTTCGACCTCAGCAACGAGACACCGATTCTCGCGACGATGATCGGCCTCGCGGTCGGCATCGACTACGCGCTGTTCATCGTGTCCCGCTACCGCCACGAGATCCATCGGTCGGCGAACCGCGCCGACGCGGCGGGGCGGGCGGTCGGCACCGCGGGTTCGGCGGTCGTCTTCGCCGGCAGCACCGTCGTCATCGCGCTGGCCGCACTGGCCATCGTGAACATCCCGTTCCTCACCGCGATGGGTATCGCCGCCGCGGGCACCGTGGTGGCTGCCGTGCTGGTCGCGCTCACCCTTCTGCCGGCCATCCTCGGCCTGTTCGGCGGCAAGGCGTTCGCCGGACGCGTACCGCGCCTCAACGCTCCCGATGTCGGACCGCACGATGCGGAGCGGTTGCACAACGGCCAGCGCTGGGTCCAGCGCATCGTGGCCCGGCCGCGCACCGTGACGGTCGCGATCGTCGGCATCCTCGTCGTCCTCGCCATCCCGATGGCCGGGCTCAAGCTCGCGCTACCCAACGACGGGACCGCCGAGCCGTCGGAGACGCAGCGCCGGGCCTACGACATGGTCGCCGAGGGTTACGGCCCCGGCGTGAACGGACCGCTGGTCGTCGTCGCGGACGGTCGCGAGATCCAGGACACCGGGGAGCGCCTGCGCGCCTTCGACTCACTCGTCGACGACCTGGGTCGCATCGACAACGTCGAGGTGGCGCAGATCGGTGCCGGCGGGCTCAACGAGGCCCAGGACACCGCGAAGATCACCATCATCCCGTCGACCGCGCCGGCCGACGAGGCGACACCCGTACTCGTGGAATCGCTCCGCGAGATGGAGTCCCGGGTGCAGGGCACGACGGGCATCTCCTACGGGGTGACCGGGCAGACCGCGATCGAACTCGACATCTCCGACCGACTGTCGAGTTCGCTGATCCCCTACCTCCTGGTCGTGGTGGGTCTCGCCTTCATCCTGCTGATCATCGTGTTCCGCTCGATCCTCGTGCCGCTGACCGCCGCGCTCGGCTTCCTGCTCAGCGTCGCCGCGACCTTCGGTGTGACCGTCGCCCTCTTCACCGACGGCGCCCTGGGGATCGTCGACAACCCGCAACCGCTGGTGTCGTTCCTGCCGATCATGTTGGTGGGCATCGTGTTCGGACTCGCCATGGACTATCAGGTGTTCCTGGTGACCAGGATGCGAGAGGCGTACGTGCACGGCGCCGACGCGAAGACCGCGGTGGTGGAGGGATATCGCCACAGCGCCCGCGTCGTGGCGGCGGCCGCGGCCATCATGATCTCGGTCTTCGCCGCATTCATGCTGCAGGACATGGCCTTCATCATGGTGATGGGCTTCGCCCTGGCCGCCGCGGTGTTCCTGGACGCCTTCGTCGTCCGGATGACCCTGATGCCGGCGGTGCTCACCGTCCTCGGCGACAAGGCGTGGTGGATCCCGCGCTGGCTCGACCGCATCCTGCCCGACGTGGACATCGAGGGCGAGAAGCTCGGCATCGGCGACGACGCGGCGCGACCGGCGGACCCGGCGGGGGCCGACACGGACTCCGAGGTCCGCGCCGGCCGCTGAGAGAGCTCAGTCGACCCGGAACTCCCCGAGTTCGGACCAGGTGTCGCCCTCGATCGTCGTGTTGATGACGTCGGGTGTGCGCTGGAGGTACTTGGGGAGTTCCTGCTGGGCCTGCTTGAAGTGCGGGGCGGTGACATGTGCCTCCGCGGCATCGTCGTCGAACGCCTCGACCAGGACGTAGGTGTTGGGGTCCTCGAGCGATCGCGACCAGTCGAACCACTTGTTACCCGGTTCGGCGCGGGTCGCCTCCGTGAACTCGCGCGACAACTCGGGCCACTCGTCGGCGAATTCGGGCTTGATGGGGAACTTCACGACGATGAGGATCATGATTCGACCCTAGTCGTTCGCGGCCGGGCCGAGCGTCGCAGAATGCGACTGGGACGGCTGTTCCAGAACCGGTCACAAAGTGTCGCCCCCGGAACGCCGGGATTCGCGAGACCCCGGTCGCGGCAGCGCCTACAGTGTGAAACAGACAACAATTGTCCTCACTTCAGGCTGCAACGGAGGCACCATGCCGGACATCACCAAGTTCTACATCGACGGTCAGTGGGTCGAGCCCGCCGAGCTCAACCTCATCGACGTCATCAACCCGGCCACCGAGAAGTCGGCCGGACAGGTCGCCATCGGCAGCGCGGCCGACGTCGACGCAGCGGTCGACGCCGCCCGTCGCGCATTCGTCACCTGGGGACAGACGACCGTCTCCGAACGTCTCGAAGTCCTCAACCGGATCATCGCCGAGTACCAGAACCGCATGGGAGACCTCGCCGCCGCGGTCACCGAGGAGATGGGTTCGCCGGTCGGCCTCACGAACGCCGCCCAGGTGCCGATCGGTCTCGGCCACCTGATGACCGCCGCCGCGCAACTCCCCGACTTCAAGTTCGTCGAGGACCGCGGCAGCTCGCGCATCGCCAAGGAGCCGATCGGCGTGTGCGGCTTCATCACTCCGTGGAACTGGCCGCTCAACCAGGTCATGTGCAAGGTCGCCCCGGCACTCGCCACCGGTTGCACCATGGTCCTCAAGCCCTCCGAGGTCGCGCCGTTCAGCGCGGCGATCGTCGCCGAGATCTTCGACGCCGCCGGCGTACCCGCAGGCGTGTTCAACCTCGTCAACGGTGACGGCCCCGGCGTCGGCGCCGCGCTGTCGAGCCACGAGGGCATCGACATGATCTCGTTCACCGGGTCCACCCGCGCCGGCATCGAGGTCGCCAAGAGTGCCGCGCCGACCGTGAAGCGCGTCGCCCAGGAACTCGGCGGCAAGAGCCCGAACATCATCCTCGACGACGACGACTTCGCGAAGAACGTCGCCGGCGGCATCGCGACGATGATGATGAACTCGGGCCAGTCCTGCAACGCCCCGAGCCGCATGCTGGTCCCGGCCGGCCGCGTCGACGAGGTCGCCGAGATCGCCAAGGGGGTCGCCGCCGAGCTCACCGTCGGCGATCCCACCACCGACGTGAAGCTCGGCCCGGTCGTGTCCGAGGCGCAGTTCGACAAGATCCAGGGTCTCATCGAGCGTGCCGTCGCCGACGGCGCGACCGCGGTCGTGGGAGGTCCCGGGCGCCCCGAGGGTCTCGAGACCGGCTACTACGTGAAGCCGACCGTGTTCACCAACGTCACCAACGACATGGAGATCGCCCGCACCGAGGTGTTCGGCCCGGTCCTCGTCGTCATCGGTTACGACTCGATCGACGAAGCGATCAAGGTCGCCAACGACACCGAGTACGGCCTCGCCGGCTACGTCTCCGGCAAGGACGTCGACGAGGTCCGCCGCATCGGATCACAGATCCGTGCGGGTTCGATCTCGCTCAACGGCGCCCAGCTCGACCCGAGCGCACCGTTCGGCGGATACAAGAAGAGCGGCAACGGCCGCGAGTGGAGTGACTACGCCTTCGACGAGTTCCTCGAGGTGAAGTCGCTGCTCGGTTTCGGGGCCTGACAACCCAGCCCGTTCCCTCTCCCGACGCCGCCGGGCGCATCCCCAACGGATGTGCCCGGCGGCGTCGTTCGTCGAGGCCGCGGAGTCGCGCCCATCGCGGTACCCCGGGATTTCGCAAGGCCCGGACAGGACTGCGCGAACGTCCTACGCTTGCCGAACGACTTCGATCCGGCGGCCCGGCCGCCTACCGATCGAATCCACATTCTTCGGGGGAAGAGCGTCCGCGCGGCGCACATGGGGGAACGGTGCTTCGAGTGATTCTTCGTGCGGTCTGTGCCGCATGTCTGGTGATGCTGTGTCTGGCCGCCGCGCCGGCGGTGGCGGCACCCGCTGCGTCGCGAGTGGTCTCGGTCGTGCAGGAGTCCCCCACCCGCTCTGCGGTCTGGGTCTACTCGGCGGCGATGGCCAAGAACATCAAGCTCTTCGTCCTCACGCCACGAACGAAGACCGGACCCCGGCCGACGCTCTACCTCCTGGACGGGGCGGGTTCGCGCGGCAACGACAGTGGGTGGCGTGGAGCCGGCGATGCCGATGAGTTCTTCGCCGACAAGGACGTGAACGTCGTACTCCCGACGGGTGCGTACGGCAGCCAGTACGCCGACTGGCAGCGCCGGGATCCGCGCGTCGGACAACCGATGTGGGAGACGTTCCTGACCAGGGAACTCCCGCCCCTCATCGACGCCCGGTTCGAGTCGAACGGTTCGCCGCGGGATCGCGGGCGTCTCGATGGGCGGGCAGGCGGCGTTCACGCTCGCGTCACGGGCCCCTTCGCTGTACCGCGCGGTGGCCTCGATCAGCGGATGTCCTCCGGTGTCCTCACCGCAGGGAGAGTCGTATGTGCGGGCCACCCTCGCCCGGGGTGGGGCGAACGCCGACAACCTCTGGGGGCCGGTCGGTTCGGCCGGATGGCGTGACCACGACCCGGCGCTGCATCTCGACCGTCTCCGCGGCAAGGCCCTGTACCTGTACTCCGGTGCCGGCCGGCTCGGTCCCGCCGACCTCAAGCGGAACGTGACGCCCGAGGAAGGCCTCTACCAGGTGGTACTCGCCGCATCGTCGGCGTTCGAGATCGCGACCAGCGACTGTTCGCGCCGGTTCGCCGGGTTGTTGCGCGGTGCGGGTCTGCCGTACACCGACGCGTTGCAGGAGGTCGGAACCCACCATTGGTACTACTGGGAGAAGGAACTCCCCAACGTGTGGGCGGCGATCTCGCCGGCGCTCTGAGGCGAATCACGGAATCCGGTCATCTGCGTGGCTACCATCTCCGCATGCAGATCCCCGTCGCGTCCGATACCGGTCCCGTCCTCGACACCGAGGTGTTCGGCGACGGCGAACCGCTGCTGCTCATCGGCGGCATGTCCGCACACCGCGGGATGTGGACCGATGAGCTCCTCGACGCCCTCACCCCGCACTTCTCGGTGGCCGCCTACGACCATCGCGGCATCGGCACGAGCAGTCGGGCCGAGGGACCGTTCACCATCGCCGACCTCGCCGCCGACGCCCGCGGAATCCTCGACGGCCTCGGCTGGGACTCCGCCCACGTGCTGGGCACGTCGATGGGCGGCAT
This sequence comes from Gordonia sp. ALPHA1B1, assembly GCF_005502615.1. Classification (NCBI taxonomy): domain Bacteria; kingdom Bacillati; phylum Actinomycetota; class Actinomycetes; order Mycobacteriales; family Gordoniaceae; genus Gordonia; species Gordonia sp. ALPHA1B1. The sequence goes on from NZ_SCOC01000007.1 coordinate 170,130, forward strand.
GATCGCGCAGGAACTCGCCCTGAACTCGCCGGACCGGGTGCGCAGTCTCGTCCTCGGCTGCACCACCGCGGGCGGCCCAGGGGCCATCGGTGCGCCCGGCTCGTCCGGCGCGGCCCGCCTCGTCGAGGCGATCTCGTCGCGCGACGCCGACCGCGTCGCACGCATCGCGTTCGAGGTCAATCTGTCTCCCGAGTTCATCGCCCGCGCCGGCGCCTTCGACCATTTCGTCTCGATGTCGAGGCAGCGCCGCGTTCCGTCGGCAGTCGTCGCGTGGCAGGCGGGCGCCTGTGCGGCACACGACACCCGCGACCGAATCGGCTCACTCGACATGCCGACGGCGGTCATCCACGGCGACGTCGACGAGATGATCGCCGTCGCCGAGGGCGAGCGGCTCGCCGACCTCATCCCGCAGGCCACCCTGGCGCGCTGGTCCGGTGTCGGACACATGTTCTGGTGGGAACGTCCGGACGAGACCGCCGAGGTCGTCCGGAAAAATGCACTCGCCCGGTAACGCCGGTCCACTCTCCGAACGACATCCCTGACATCGGCACCGTGTAGTCGGGTGGCCGCGTATGTCAGGAGCTCCATGTCGCACTCGCACAGCGAACCGCCCGTCCCCTCCACCCCCGCGGGCCAGACGCCCGAGTCGCCACGCCGACCCTCACCTCGTCGCCGACTCCTCACCGGCATCTCGGTGGTCGCGATCCTCACGCTCGGCCTGTTCGGCGCGAGCACGCTGATCAACTCGTCGAACACCGCCAGCGCTCTGCGTGGGCATCCCGAAGTGCTGCGGCCGGGCTGCACGTGGGACTCCTCCGGGAACTACGTCCAGAACTGCAAGGTTTGGTCGGAGTCGCAGAAACGCCACGTGATCGTGCAGATCCGCGCCTCGAGCGGCAGCGACAGCGGCGTCTACCTGCTCGACGGCATGCGCGCCAGCGAAACCCGCTCGGCATGGACCACCGACGTGCAGGCCGCCAAGGTCTACGACGCCAAGGCCGACACCACCCTGGTCATGCCGGTGGGCGGCGCATCGTCGTTCTACACCGACTGGGACGGCGGCGCCGGTGACAAGAACACGGTCATCAAGCAGGAGACCTTCCTGACCTCGGAGCTGCCCGGTTACCTCGAGCGTGAGTTCGGCGTGGCCCGCAACAACAACGCGATCATCGGACTGTCGATGTCCGGCGGGCCCGCGGTGACCCTCGCCGAGCGCCACCCCGAGCAGTTCAAGGTCGTGCAGGCGATGTCGGGTTACTACCAGACCGACAACCCGGTCGGCGCCCTCGGCGTGTTCGCCACGCAGACCATGGTGTCCAACTACGTCAACGGCGTCGTCAACATGTGGGGCGCGCCGGGCGGCACCCGCTGGACCGACAACGACCCGTCGAAGAACCTGACGCAGCTGGCCGACAACGGCCAGGTTCTCATCATCTCCTCGGGCAACGGTTTCCTGACGCCGTCGGAGATGGCCAAGCTGTCGCCGCAGGACCAGCTCAGTGCGATGGCCCTGGAGATCCTGTCCGCGGTGTCGACCGTGCTCATGCAGTTGCAGGCCAAGCAGGCCGGCGTATCGGTGATCTCGTTGCCGAACTACGGCGGCCACACGTGGGAGAACTGGGGACGTGCGCTCGGTGACGGCAAGGAGCACGTGCTGACCACACTGCGCAACAACCCGCCGGTGACCACGAAGACGACCGTCGTCTCCGCCTCGGGCAGCCCCGATCCCGACGGCCCCGCGAAGGTGACCCTGGCGGCGAAGAAGGCGGCCGAGGAATCACCGGCTCTCGACCTGTCGGGTCTGTCGGCCCGTGGATCGGATGAGACCGAGTCCGCTTCGCAATCGGCCTCCTCGTCCGCCGAGTCGTCCGCAGCGGAGTCGTCAGCCTCCGGGTCGTCCTCGGCCGACCTCGCGCCGTCCGCGGTGTCGGGCTCGGCGTCGGTGGACGCGTCCGTCCCGGAATCGGCCACCAGTTCCGAGACGAGCACGCCGACCGTGCCCCAGCTCGCCCCGACGGGGCCCGTCACACCCGGTACCTCGAGCAGCACCCCGGTCCCGTCCCGCTGACCGGCTCTCCCGCTCACAGTCTCCGTTCCCGCGCTCACCGGAAGAGGTGTGAGCGGGAACGGACTGCGTGAGGGACCGATCCCGTCGACTCACCTGCTGCTAGCGTTCAGCCATGACCGCCGACCCCGTTCTCGCCGACCTCGTCGGCGTCGACACCATCGTCGTGGTCGTGGCGTCCGGTGTGATCCTCGTCTGGGCACTCGTCTTGGGCGTGTGGAAGTACCACGGCATCCGCACCTCACCGGACCGGACGGCCCATGTGTATGTCGACATCGCGCATCGGGCCGCGCTGATGTACTCGTTCGCCACCCTGGTGCTCGCCGCGCTGGTCGAACTCAGCGCCTTCCCGACGACCGTCAACGTGATCGCCGCGGCGGTCCCGATCGTCTTCTTCGTCGTGGCGATCGCCGCGTATTGCATCCACGGCGCCCTGCGGGACACCACGAATCAGTTCGTCGACCCGACTCCCGGCACCTACCTGTTCATGCTCGCGCTCATCGTGGGCGAGATCGGCGGCGTGCTGGTGCTGCTGGCCGGGGTAGTGGTGCGACTGACCTGAGTGGGCGCGCGACGGTCACGGGCGCGCGGTGTGACCGCGCAACCAGGTGATCACCGCGTCGAGCACCACCGCCTGCTCGGGTTCGTTGAAGATCTCATGGAACAGGTCGTCGTAGATCACGAGCGTCTTGTCCGCCGATCCGGCGAGCCGCTCGACGAGTTCGCTGCCGCGCGGGTCGGTGAGCGCGTCCTCGCTGCCGTGCATCACCAGGATGGGTAGTTGCAGGGACGGCAGGCGCTCGGGAAACGACCGCATGGTGCCGATCATCGCCCCGCCCAGCCCGGCCGGGATCTTGCCGCGCGTCACCAGCGGGTCGGCGTCGTAGGCGGCCACGACGTCCGGATCCCGGGAGATGCTCGACGAACTCAACTCGGTGGTGGGCAATCCCGGTGCGATCCGGCCGATCAGCGGCGCGAAACGGACGGCCAGATCGGGCAGGTCGTCACCGGGCAGCACGGCCGCCCCCGACAGGATCAGTCCGTCGAGCTTGTCCTGGTGGTCGAGCGCATAGTCGAGAGCGATGCACCCGCCCATGCTGTGCCCGATCAAGAACGTCGGGACGCTGCCGTCGGCGACATGGGCGAGCACCGTGTCGAGGTCGTCGGTGAAGTCACCGAACCGGCGCAACCGGAGTCGCTTGCCACCCGACCGGCCGTGACCGACGTGGTCCGGTATCGCGACGAGGTAACCGGCGTCGACGAGCCGCTGCGCCACGTGCAGATACCGGCGACCGTGCTCGGCGAGGCCGTGGACCACCACGACGACGCCGCGCGGGCTCTCCGCGGGACGGTAGACGTCATAAACGATGGTGTGCCCGTGCCGGCCACGAAAACTGTGTTCTTCCGGTGTCATTCCCTGATCTCGTTTCGATGTTCAGTGCCAGCCGAGTCGGGCAGCGACCGACTTGCCTGCCGACTCCAGGACCCCGAGCGGACGGAAGGCCGCCTCGCCGATACCGACGAGTGCCTCGACCCGCCCGACCACCCGTTCGAGCCGCCCGACGATGTCGGACATGCGGTCGACGGTGGCGTCGACCTGGTCGAGGGTTCCGGAGAGTCGCACCAGCGTCACGTCGAGTTTCGCGATCGTCGAGTTCAGCCCGTCCAGGGTGGGACCGAGTCCTTCGAGGGTCTCCCCCATGTCGGCGATGATGCCCTCGAGTTGCTCGACGGTCACGTCGGCGTTGAGCGCGGCCTGGGCCAGCTTCTTGATCCGTTGACGTTCCGGCGGTCTCGATGATGTGTGCTCGCCCCTGTCGGCCATGAGGTGGATTATGGCCCATCCGGGTCGGCCCGGGTGCCGGGTCGGGGGAACCCTTCGAGGACACTCGACTGTCTAATCCGACAGAACCACCAAACCCCTGGTCCCTGTGCCGAAAGAGGCGCATAACCCCTGCTCCCGAATCCGAAAGAACCACAAAACCTCTGGTCCCTGAGGTGTGAGGAGCGCAAGCGACGAGCCACGAAGGGCCTGGCGAGACACGTTGCAACACCCTTCGTGGCTCGCTTCGCTCGCACCTCAGGGAGCATGGGATCTAGCCACTCATACTCGTGGGCGGGTGCCTTTCATGGTCCACGACGGCCGCCGGGCCGCTGACACTTCGGAGCAAGCTTTACGAACGCCGCACCCAGCAGACGGGGTGCCCGCGGGCGCTCACGCCAACTGCGGGGCGACCTTAGACGCGACGAGCTCGAGGTGATCGAGATCCGACAGATCGAGGGTCTGCAGATACATGCGCGTGACGCCCAGCTCGCCGTAGGTCGCGATCTTTGCGGCGACCTCGTCCGGGGTTCCGGCAGCCCCGTTCTCGCGCAACTCGTCCGGTTCCCGGCCGATGGCCTCGGCCCGGCGCCGGAACTCGGCTTCGTCGCGGCCGCAACACAATACGAGCGCGGCGGAGTAGGTCAGCGACTCCGGGTCGCGACCGGTGTCGACGCACGCCGTGCGGACGCGCCCGATGAGATCCCCGGCGACGTCGAGTGGTTGGAACACGACATTGAACTCGTCGGCGAAACGCGCGGCCAGCGCGGGCGTCCGCTTCTTGCCACTGCCTCCGATGATGATCGGCGGACGCGGGTGTTGCACGGGTTTGGGCAGGGCCGGCGACTTCGAGAGGCGAAAGTGTGTGCCCTCGTAATCGAACTCCTCGCCCAGCGGGGTCTGCCACAACCCGGTGATGATCTCGAGGTTCTCCTCGAGGCGGTCGAACCGCTCCTTCAACGGCGGGAACGGGATTCCGTACGCCTCGTGCTCACCCTCGTGCCAGCCCGTTCCGATTCCCAATTCGACACGGCCACCGCTCATCTGATCGACCTGGGCGACTGCGATCGAGAACGGCCCGGGTAGCCGGAAAGTGGCCGACGAGACGAGCGTCCCCAGCCGGATTCGCGAGGTCTCGCGCGCCAAGCCCGCCAACGTGATCCACGCGTCGGTCGGCCCGGGGAGGCCGTCGCCGCCCATTCCGGCGAAATGGTCGGAACGGAAGAAGGCATCGAAGCCCAGGTCCTCGGTCGCCTTGGCGACGGTGAGCAGGTCGTCGTAGGTCGCACCCTGCTGGGGCTCGGTGAAGATTCGCAGTTGCACGTTTTCAAGCTACGCGCGCTGGGCACACGACCGGTGGCGAGGCGGCGTGCGAAGCGGACCCCATCCGGCCCGGCGGCCATTCCGAATCGCTCCACGCACGACACCGTTCCTCGACAAAGGAGTCCCAACATGAAGACCGTCACGCGCACAGCTCTGGGTTTCGTCGTCGCCGCCGCAGGTGCGACCGCAGTATCGCTCGCCGCCGCGCCGTCCGCCGGCGCCGCGCCCACCGTATGTCCGGCACTTCCCGGCCAGTCCGCCACTGCGGCCTCGTGTAGCGCCGACTCCGGCCCGACCGGACTCTCGCTGGCCATCACCGACAACGGCGGCGAAGCCAACGTCACCGCCGACAACTTCGCCGGACCCGCGGCCATCGCCCTCGGTCCCGGAGCGACGGTCACCATGGACGGCATTCGTCCCGGCCTGGCCATCGGTATCGCCGGACCCGGCGGCGAGGTCGTCGTCGACGGAAAGAACGGGCCGACCTGCAAGGGACCCGCCTTCGCCGGTGACTTCCAGACCTTCAAGGGCTGCCTCTCCTGACCGTCCCGCACCGATGCCTGAGGTGCGAGGAGCGATGGCGACGCGCGTTTTTTCGCTCCCTAGTCCGAAAGAACCGCATAACCGCAGGTCCCAGCCCCTGCTCCCTGAGGTGCGAGGAGCGATAGCGACGAGCCACGAAGGGTTTGGCGACACACCTCGCCAGGACCCTTCGTGACGGCCTCCGCAAGCTCCGGCCTCCTCAGGGAGCAGTGGTTGGGCTCGCACCGCGCACCACGGTTGTTTCGTGGTCCACGACGCCCGCCAGGCCGCAATTACTCAGAACGCAGAGCGCCAGCGACGGTATCAGGACAACAGGCCCCGGACGTATGCCGCCTGACCGATGTGCTGGGTGTCGTCGTCGATCACGCTGAGCAGTCGTACGCCCAACGTGACCGGCGGGTCCCAGTTCTCGTCGACGACGCGGTCGAGATCTGAATCCGACAGCGCGCCAATGTAGTCGACGCTGACCGCGTGCGTGGCGTCGTAGTAGCCACGCAACAGGTCCGGGTCGTCGACGACGACCCGCGCCGCCTCGTCGGCCGACTGCCCGTACCCGCTCTCGCCGGGCGGGAACGGCAGACCGAACCGGTCGACCCATCCCCCGGTCACCCACACCTCGTCGGTTCCGGCGACGTCGGCGACGTGCGAGTCCTGCACGCGCGTCAGATGCCACACGAGCCAGGCGATCGTGTTGGCACCGGGCGCGGGAGCCCGGTTCAATTCCTCGGTGGAGATGTCGTCCAGGACGGCGTGAACGTTCTCGACGACTCGACCGAGACCGTCGAGCAACACATCTGTGGATCGCATGGCACAAGTTTAGGTTCGCGGTGGGCACAACGATGGCCACTCCGACGATCCGTCAGCATCATTCCTCCGGTGTCAGCACCGAATGCCCCACGTAAGATCCGATTCAACGCCTTCGACATGAATTGCGTTGCGCACCAGTCACCGGGTCTGTGGCGCCACCCCGACGACCGGTCGTGGGACTACAACACCATCGACTACTGGGTCGACCTCGCCCGCTTGCTGGAGACCGGCGGATTCGACGGTCTGTTCATCGCCGACGTCCTGGGCACCTACGACGTGTACGCCGGCAACGACGAAGCCGCCATCCGCCAGGGTGCGCAGATCCCCGTGAACGACCCGCTGTTGCTCGTCTCGGCGATGGCGCACGCCACCGAACACCTCGGCTTCGGGGTCACCACCGGTACGGGTTTCGAGCATCCCTACCCCTTCGCACGGCGTCTGTCGACGCTGGACCACCTCACCCGTGGCCGGATCGGCTGGAACGTGGTGACGGGATACCTGCCTGCGGCAGCCCGCAACATGGGCGCCGACGATCAACTCGAGCACGACGAGCGCTACAACCAGGCCGATGAGTACCTCACCGTGCTGTACAAGCTCTGGGAGGGTTCGTGGGAACGCGACGCGGTCCTCCGCGATCGCGAGGCGGGCATCTTCGCCGACCCGGCCCGGGTCCATCACATCGGGCACCGCGGCACCCACTTCACCGTGCCCGGCATTCACCTCGCCGAGCCGTCGCCGCAGGGTTCACCGGTCATCTACCAGGCCGGGGCCTCGCCTCGCGGTCGGCGTTTCGCCGCGGAGAACGCGGAGGCCATCTTCGTCGCCGCGCCGACCAAGGCAATCCTGCGTGATGTGGTGAGCAAGGTGCGCGACGAGCTGATCCTGGCCGGACGCGACCCGTACGACGCGAAGATCTACACGCTGCTGACGATCATCACCGACTCGACTCCGGAGGCCGCCCGCGCGAAAGCCGCGGAGTACCAGTCCTACGCCAGCACCGAGGGTGCGCTGGTCTTCATGTCGGGCTGGATGGGCATCGACCTCGCGAGTTACGAGATCGACGAACCGATCGGCAACGTGCACAGCAACGCGATCCAGTCTGCGGTCGCCGCTTTCCAGCAGGCGAGCGACACCGGCGAGGAATGGCGCGTGCGGGACATCGCGGCGTGGGGCGGCATCGGCGGAATGGGTCCGGTCCTGATCGGCTCCGGCGACGAGGTGGCAGAAGCCCTGCAGGACTGGGTGACCGAGACCGACGTCGACGGCTTCAACGTCGCCTACGCGGTGACCCCCGGATCGTTCGAGGACATCATCACCCACGTGGTGCCCGCCCTCGAGCGGCGCGGACTCTACGACCGGGACTACGTCCCGGGAACCCTGCGCCACAAGCTCTTCGGGCGTGGCGATCAACTGCCGGAGAATCATCGCGGGTCCACGTACCGGGTCGGTGGGAGCAACTCGACCATCGACGATTCGATCAGGGAAGCCGCTCAGCTCACCAGCGCGAACGGGGGCCTCCGGTGATCGAGGTGGTGGGGTTGACGAAGGTGTTCGGTGTCGGTTCGCCCGACCCGACGACGGTGCTCGACGAGGTCGACTTCACTGTCGACGCCGGTGAGATCTTCGCCGTCGTCGGCCCGTCCGGCGCCGGCAAGAGCACGTTGGCCCGGTGTCTGAATCTGCTGGAACGTCCGACGTCGGGCAGGGTCGTCGTCCACGGGGAGGATCTCACCGCACTGGGCACGTCGGGCCTTCGCGACGCCCGGCGCCGGATCGGCACCGTGTTCCAGTCGGCGAGTCTGCTGTCCCGGCGAACCGCCGCGCAGAATGTCGCTTTACCCCTCGAATATCTGGGTGCGACAAAACGATCGACCACGGCACGTGTCGGCGAACTTCTCGACCTGGTCGGCCTTGCCGACAAGGCGGACCTGTATCCGCATCAGCTGTCCGGCGGTCAGCGGCAGCGCGTCGGCATCGCTCGGGCCCTCGCACTCAAACCTTCCGTCCTGCTGTCCGACGAAGCCACCTCGGGTCTGGATCCCGCGGCCACGGACACCTTCTTACGGCTCCTCACCGACGTTCGGGACGAACTGGATCTCGCGGTGGTGTTCATCACCCACGAGATGGACACGGTCGTGCGGGTCGCCGACACCGTCGGCCGTCTCGAACGCGGCCGCATCGTCGAGCACGGCCGGCTGGAACAGGTGGTCCTGGAACCGGATTCGGTTCTGGGACGGGCACTCCGGCCGCGCGGGCCGAGTGCGCAACCGGCCTCGGCCGAAACCCCGATCTCGGTGGTCTACCACTCCGCGACGGTCCCCGCGGACTGGTTGACCCAGCTGGGCAGGCGACTCGACATCTCGATCTCGGTGCTGGGCGCCAACGTGCAGACCATCGACGGCACCGTCTTCGGCGATCTCACCGTGTCGGTGCCCACCGGACACGCGTCGGCATTCATCGGCGCCGCGGGTGAACTCGGCCTGGCCGCACGCCTTCTCGACGCCACCGCGACCGCGGGCGGTACCGCCGTCGAGACCGTCACCGGCTCTGAGGTGGCCGCGTGAGCACCACGTATTCGGCGAACATCACGGTGCCGCTCGACGAGATCCCCGACCTGCTCATCCCGGCGGCCATCGACACGGTCCTGATGGTGAGCATCGTGATGGTCGTCGTCCTGGTGGTGGGAGTCCCGCTGGGCGCACTCATCCACAACCTCGCTCCCGGCGGGCTTTTCGCACGACGCTCGTTGCACACCCCCCTGTCGTGGGTGATCAGCATCGGTCGGTCGTTGCCCTTTCTGGTGCTGATGACGGCGATCATCCCGTTCACCCGCCTGGTCACGGGCACGAACATCGGCATCGCCGCGGCGGTGGTACCGATGTCGATCGCCGGCATCGCCTTCTTCACACGCATCGTCGAGAACTCGCTGCGGTCGGTCCCGGCCTCGACGATCGACGTGGCACGTGCGTCCGGCGGATCGAACGCCCAGATCATCTGGAAGGCACAGGTTCCCGAGGCGCTGCCGAGCATCGTCGGCGGACTGACGATCAACACCATCGCGATGATCGAGTACTCCACGATCGCCGGCACCATCGGCGCCGGCGGACTCGGATACGTGGCGGTCACCTACGGCTACCAGCGATTCGATCAGGGGGTCATGGTCGCCACCATCATCGTGCTCATCGTGACGGTGGCCGTGATCCAGGTCGCCGGCGACGCCCTCGCTCGCAGCCTCAACCCGGTCACGTCCCGCCGGGTCAACCACTGAAGAACCACAAAACCGCCGGCCGGCTCTGCTCCCTGAGCGGCGGAGCGCTCGTCACCGCATCACCCAGCCACACCCGAAAGGCACCCCATGACACAGGACACCGGTTCCACCACCGGCACCTCATCGAAATCCGGCGAGACTCCCTCTCCGCCCGGCAGTTCCGGAATCGAGATCTCGACACGTCGCCGCTGGCCGCTGATCGTCGGCGCGCTGGTCGTGGTCGCCGTGATCGCCGCCGTCGTCGGCTGGCGCTTCCTCGGGTCCGACTCGACGTCGCCCAACGAGACCGCCGGTGCGACACTGACCGTCGTCACCGCCGAGGGCAACGCCTCCGAGCAGGCACTGGTCGAGTTCATCGCCGACGAGGTCGCACCCCGGTATGACATCAAGGTCGCATTCAAGGGCCTGTCCGACTCCACGACGCTGAACCGTGCGGTCAGCGACGGGGAGGTCGCGGGCACCGTCTATCAGCACAAGCTGTGGCTGTCGCAGGTCCTCGAGGCGAACCCGGACTTCCAGGAGGAAGCCGCGACGCCGGTGTTCCGCTGGGGATTCGGCATCTGGTCGGACAAGTACCGCGACGTCGCCGACCTGCCGCAGAACGCCCGCGTCTCCCTCTACTCCGATCCCGCGAACGAGGCCCAGGGACTCTGGCTGCTCGAACGCGCCGGACTCATCACGCTGAAACCAGGCGTGGACAAGTGGAAGGCGACCCAGAAGGACATCGCCACGAATCCGCGGAACCTGCAGTTCGTCCTGCTCGACTTCGCCGCCCAGTCGCGCTCGCTCGCCGACCTCGACGCCACCGTGGGCTACACCGAGTACTACCTCGCCGCGAACATCGACATCGCCAAGCAGATCTACGCTCCGCCCGCTCCCGACGAGTTCGCCGGGCAGCTGACCATCGGAACGCAGTGGAAGGAAACCGAGAACATCAAGAACCTGGTCGCCGCGTTCAAAGACCCTGCCGTGCAGGAATTCCTGCGGACCGATCCGCGGGTCAAGGGCATCCTGCTGCCCCTGTGACCAGCGTCGGCACTGCTGCACACCCCATCACCGCACCCGGGTCGCCCATCGCGACCCGGGTGCGGTGCGCATAGGCTCACCGCGTGAGCCGCACACATCACGGGCACGGTCATGCGCACTCGCTGTCCGACATCAGCCACACGCTGTCGCCGATCGCCCGGTGGTTCGTCATCGGCACGCTCGCGGTGACCGCGGTCGCGGTCGCGGTCGGCATGGTCGTCCTGTGGCCGTCGGGTTCCGAACACCCGATCCCCACCCAGTTCCGGTCCGCCGACGGCGGGCCGATCACCACGGTCGACGGCGAGATCGTGGACCAGTTCCATGCGAATTGCCTCAACTCGGTGGCGGGATCAGTGCTCGAGACCGCCGACATACCGGTGAATCCGGTGCCGGGTGGGCCGTGCATCCTCAACGCGGTCCGGTTCACCTCCGGCGACGTGGCCGGCCAGTACACCGTCCTGGAGATCCCGACCAACCGGGCGCAGGCCGGATCCGGGCCCGACACCGTGGCGCCCGCCGCCGGCACGCTCGACGACCCCCAGGCCGGCCAGCCGACGTTGAACGTCGGTGACGGCATCCGGCTCGCGACCGTTCCCGGCCCCGACGGCAGCAACCGGTACAGCTTCTTCGACTTCCAGCGCGGGCCGGCGATCATCTTCTGGGCCGTGCTGTTCATCGCCGCGATCGTGCTGGTGGCGGCGTGGCGCGGGTTCCGCTCGATCATCGGGCTGGCGATCGCCTTCGGGGTACTCACCGTGTTCACGCTGCCGGCCATCCTCGACGGGTCGTCCCCTGTTGCGGTGGCGGTCGTGTCGTCGGCGGTGATCCTGTTCGTGGTCCTCTACCTCGCGCACGGTGTCAGTCTCCGGACCAGTTCGGCTCTGCTCGGGACGCTGACCTCCCTGCTGCTCGCGGGATTCCTGAGCTGGCTCGCCATCCGGACCATGAACCTCACGGGGCTCTCGGGCGATCAGACCACCAATCTGCAGGTGTATCAGGGCAACATCTCGGTCAGCGGTCTGCTGCTCGCCGGGTTCATCATCGGCACCCTCGGTGTTCTGAACGACGTCACGATCACCCAGGCCTCGGCGGCCTTCGAGCTGGCCGCGGCCGGCGAACCGTCACGGCTCGCGACCTTCCGCGCCGCGATGCGCGTGGGCCGCGACCACATCGCGAGCACGGTGTACACCCTCGTCTTCGCCTACGCGGGCAGTGCGCTGCCGCTGATGCTGTTGTTCTCCGTGGCCCAGCAGCCGTTGGGCGGACTGCTCACCACCGACGTCGTCGCGGTGGAGTTGGCCCGCTCGTTCGTCGGCGGAATCGCGATCGCCCTGTCGGTTCCGCTCACGACGGCGATCGCCGCCGCGCTCACGACCCCGGCGGGCGCGGGACGTACACCGGCCGCGCACGCCGCGGCCTGAGGTCACGGCCCGCGATCAGCATCGACCCTTGGGGAGGTCGGCCAGGTTCTTTCCGAGCCAATTGCCGAGCCGGGTCAGCATCTTGGTCCCGTCGGTGAACGATCCACTCCGCGGGATCGCCGCCATCGACACCGCGACCTGGCCGCTGGTCGTGGTGATGATGCCCAGTTGCCGCACCAGATGCGCCGACGACTTCGACGTCGCCGGACCCCAGCCACCCTTGACCGCGGTCACCGCTCCCTGACTGCGCCCCACCTTCGCGATACCCCACTGCTGGTTCGGGGCGACGGCGCTCATCAGCCGGATGAGGTGTTCGCTGTCGGGCAGACACGGCAGGTGAGCGCCGAAGATCGCCTGGTCGCGTAGCGCCCAGGCGGTGTGACCGGGGTACGACGGCGGATTGTCGACCTCGGAGGACACGTGCGTCCGGACGTCGTGGCCCTCACGGAGGACCGCACTGACAGCGTCGACGGACGCGTGCCCGCCGCCGAGCACCCCCCACAATTCGCCGGCTGCATCGTTGTCGGAGAACGTGATCGCCTTGTCCTCCATCGCGGCGACCGCTGGACCGCGCTCGCGCTGCGCGGCGAGCGACACCGGGACCTTCATCGTCGACCATGCACGTCCCGATTTGAGCGACCCGAGGGAGATGACCTCGTCCCCGCCGACGGGCACGATCGCGATCCCGAGCTGGCCGGGCAGGGACTTCCGCATCGACTTCGTCAGTGCGGCATAGCTCTTCGCGAGCTTCTTGTCGAGCGGTTCCGGGGGCTTGAACCACGTGGCGAAGGGCTCCGGCAGCGGCGGCAGCACGGGGAGCGGTATCGCCGTCGCCGAGCCCGCGCCGATCACCATCGACATCGCCACCGCGCAGAACACCACGCCGATCCTGGTCACAGCTTTCACATCTGTCTCCTGAGTCACTTCAGACACTTGAGACTAGGGCGGTTACGCACCAAGGACCAGGCTGTATACCCAATCGGAACCTTGCTGGGACCGGGGTCACACCGCTTCGAGGACCGGTCAGGCGGAACAGCGTCCGCGCGGAAGACGGGCGAGGTTGGTGTCGAGCCAGTTCGCCACCGAATTCAGCGCGGCGATACCCCCCGACATCGAGCCCCCGACCGCGCTCATCGCCACCGCCGCACGTTGGCCGTCGCGGAAGGTGAGGATTCCGATCTGACGGACGAGGTATCCCTCGGACACTCCTGGACCCCAACCACCCTTCACCGCGGTTGCGCGGGGCGCCGGCATGATCTCGATTCCCCACTGCTGATTGTCGCCCACCTGACCCATGAGGGCGACGACCTGTCGCGAACCCGAGATGCAGGGCAAGCCGGCGGTGAACGTCGCGGCCCCCGGCAGCGACCACACCGTCTGCCCGAACACGGTGAAACCGGCACGACGCTGCGTCGCCGGGACCACCGTCGTGGTGTCACCGCCGTTCCGCAGCACCGCGGTGACGGCGTCGGCTGCCGCCTGTCCGCCGCCCAGCGAGGACCAGAGGCTCTCCGCGGCGGCGTTGTCGGAGTCGACGATCGCCGCCCGCGCCGCCGGGCCCGGGCCGTTCGCCCGTTCTGCGGCGACCGCGAGCGGGACCTTGATCGTCGACCACGCCACCCGGGGTGTGGCATCGCCGAGGGTGAGCCCGGGGACGGCCGACCCACCGACCGGTGCGATCGCGATGCCGACCGTCAGTCCGGTCGACGCGGCAACCCTGCGGAAACTCGCCGCGAGGCCTCCATACGACCCGGAGGGGACGGCCGCCGACGACGTCGGGATGTCTGTAGCGCGTGCGGCGGGTGTTGACGCCGATGGGTCGGCGGTCACGGTGACGGTGACCGGCACAACGGGTTTCGGGTCGGATTCGGTCGAGCAACCGGCGAGGAGCGCGAGCGCGCCGAGCACGACGATGCAGCGGTTCCGCCGAGTCCGCTTAAGCCACAACGGCCGTCGGGTGGTGTCCATCAGTAGATGTGCACCACGGCGTCATTGCCTCCCCGGCACGCGACGATCCCGCCTTCGGGAACGCAGTTCATCGCATAGGCCTGCCCGGTGACCGGGCTGACCGCGACCACGACACGCGGCGACCGTGCCGCACCCGCTCCCACATACGCATCGCGCACCGCGAACGCGAACGGGCAGCTGGTCACCGATGTACCGATCCCGACCGTCGCATCGCACGGACTCGAACCGGGCGGCGGCGCAGCCGGGGCCGGCGGCGCCGGCGGAACGTTCTGGACGGTCGGCGGGGGCGCCACCGTCTCGGTCACGGTCGGCGTCGTCGGCTCCTCGTCGGCCCGGGTCTCGGCATCGTCACCCGAGCCGGCGATCAGGACGCCGCCGAGGACGGCGAGCCCGACGAGTGCCACCGCGATCAACCCGATCAGCATCGGTATCGCGACCGAGCGCCGCTGCGGCGGCGGATAGGCGGGCGGATACCCCGGCGGCCCGTACATCGGCGGACCGGGTTGCGGTCCTGCGTAGTTGTGCGCCCCCGAGAAGTGCTGGGCCCCCGAGAGCTGCTGCGGCCCCGAGAACTGCTGCGGCCCCGAGAACTGCGTGGTCCCGGCTCCGCCCTCGGGGCCCGTCGTGTGCCGCACCAGGGTCGGTTCGTACCCGGGGTCGGTGGGCGCGATGACCGTGTCCGGAGCGCGGACGACACCGGTGGGTGCTTCCGGAGGCGGTGGCGACGCCTTGACGAGATCCGGCCCCGGCCGGACCCCCTCCACGCCCCCGGCGAGCGCGCTTCGAGCCGCGCGTGCGAGCGCGACCGCGGAGTCATGGCGGGCCGCGGGATCGGCGGCGAGGGCCGTGCGGATCACCTCGTCCATCGCCGGCGGTACGTCTGCGTTGACCGCACTCGGCGACGGGGCCGGTGACAGTACGGCCGCCTTGATCGCCGCACTCACCGTCTTCGCCGGATGCGGCACCCGCCCGGTCAGGCACTCGAAAAGCACACAGGCCAGGGCGTAGATGTCGCTGGCCGCGCTGACCTGGGCGGCGTCGAACAACTCCGGAGCCATGTAGGCGATCGATCCCACGGCCGTCCCGGTCTGGGTGAGGTGGGTGTCCTCGGCGGCATGCGCGATGCCGAAATCGACGAGATACGCGAAGTCGTTCGCCCCGACCAGGATGTTCTCCGGTTTGATGTCGCGGTGCACGAGCCCCTCGGCGTGTGCGGCGTCGAGCGCCGCGGCCACCTGTTCGATGATCGACACCGCGCGTTCGGGCGGAAGCCGCGTCTCCTGCGTCAGGAGCGCGCGTAGATCTTCTCCGACGACCAGGCGCATGTCGATGAACAGCACGCCGTCGATCTCGCCCCAGTCGTGGATCGGGATGACGTGCGGTTCGCCGAGGCGGGCCGCGGCGTGCGATTCCCGGCGAAACCGCTCCTGGTACATCGGATCGTGTGCCAGCCCGGGGTTGAGCAGCTTCAGCGCGACGACCCGGTCCTTGGTCGTGTCGTATGCGCGGTAGACCTCGCCCATCCCACCGCGGCCCAGTAGTTCGTCGAGGCGGTACGGCCCGAACTGTGTGTTGACCCGACTCCCAGCCATACGCAGGAGCATATGTCGGCAATCGGACATCGTCTGTCGACCACTCGATTGCACCTTCGGAGTACGGGTGTCGCGTCGGGCCCCGAGCCCGCGCCGTTGCGTGACTACGCTGTGCCTGGTGACGCCGTCCACCCGGACGGCACGGACTCGGCCCGCTCGCTCCGCTCCCGGCGCCGATACGGATGCGGCCCGACTGATGTGAGGAAACGCCCGGAGATGTCTGCTCTGACCAAAGGCCAGAACGGCCCGTTGCCGACCCCCGATGTCATCGTCACGGTGGACCTCGGGACCGCCGCCGACCTGTCGGCCCTGCTGGTCACCGACCGGGGGGTGGTGCGTACCGACGACGACTTCGTCTTCTACAACCAGCCGACCGGGCCCGGCGTCCGGCTGGAACAGGCCGCCGCAGGTTCTGCGCGACTGCACATCTCGACCGCTCGAGTACCTGCAGACATCGACGCGGTCCGCGCGGTCATCACGCTCGACGACGCGTCGTCGACCTTCGGCCGTTTCGCACCGCCGGTCGCTCACGTCACCGACGAAGCGGGCCGGGCGCTGTACGACTTCACCGTCACCGGCCTCACCAGCGAGTCGGTGGTCATCGCCCTCGAGGTGTACCGGCGCAACGGCGAGTGGAAGGTACGTGCCGTCGGTCAGGGATACGCGGGCGGTTTCGCCGACCTGGTCCGCGACCACGGGGTGAGCGTCGACGACGAGCCGCAACCGACGCCCGCCCCGCCCACGCCGATCAGCTACTCGCGGCCGTCGGCGCCGACTCCCCCGGCACCCTTGCGCAGGCTGACCTCGGCGGGCTGCGC
>NZ_SCOC01000080.1:0-3630 GCF_005502615.1 Gordonia sp. ALPHA1B1
ACGGGCGGCGGCCCGATCCCGTTGAACCGCCTCGAGATGGGCGGTCGCGCCCTTCGGCGCTGTCACGGTGTCCGCCAATCAACTCAGCATCCTGCTCACCCACCGTCGTGGTTCCCCGCGAGGTCACGATCGGGGTGTTGCGTTCAATCCAGTTCCGCAGTGTTGCCTGGTTGATGTCGAGCAGAGCACCCAGGCCTGCGGGCTGTCGGCGGTGCGGCGGGCATGCACGGGGCGCCGCCCCGCGGTTAGTTCTGGAGCTGTTGGACCAGTTCGACGATCATGGTTGCCGACAGCGACAGGATCGCGAGGAACCCGACTACGCCGAGGATGTTTTTCCACCAGGTGTTCTTCAGGTCGCCCATGAGGTTTCGGTTGTTACTCATGGTGAGCAGCAGGTAGCCCAGAAACGGTGCGACGAGCACGGTGAGGGCTTGGGCGAAGATGATCAGTTGGACTAGGGATTTGGTGAACAGGATGGTGATGACCAGTCCCCAGAGCAGGATCGTGGCGCTGGTGCATCGGGCGATGCGGGTGCTGGGTGAGGGACCGCGACCGAGCGCGTCGGAGAGCATGGTGCCGCCGGCGGTGGCGTTTGCGACCATGGCTGAGAACGCAGCACCGGAGAGCCCGAGGGCGAAGATAGTGGAACCAAGCTCTCCGGCAACAGGTTCGAACACTTTCGCGAGGCCGGCCAGGGTAGTGGCTTCAGCACCCTGTTGGCCGAGAACGGCAGCGGCGACGACAATGACCAGCGAGGTCATGATGCCGGGCGCGATGATGCCGGGGATGGTGTCGACGATGGTGGTGTCGCGGTACTGCGCTCGGGTGCGGCGGCGTTCGTGGGTGCCGTAAGAGGTGAAGAACGCGGCGTTGAGTGAGAAGTTCGTGCCGACCATGGCGATGACTACGAGCTGCGCGCCGGGCGGAATCGTGGGGATCAGCCCCTCCGCCGCTTGAAACCAGTCCGGGCGGGAGATGATCGCGCTGACGACAAAGGTGATACCCAGCAGCGCCACGATCACCAACAGGATCTTCTCGACGGTGCGATACACGTTGCGGAACAACAGGATCAATCCGACGAATCCAGTGCACAATGCGGTCCAGACAACGGGGGAGCCGCCGAACACCATGGACAGGCCAAGGCCGGATCCGACAGCGTTTCCGACCGAGAAGCACAGAGTGATGATGAAGACGCCGAATCCTGCGGCCAGGCCGACGCGATGGCCTAGGACGTCCTTGACCGAGCTGATCATCGAGATCGGGGTGCGGATGCCCAGGCGCACGCTCATGTCGGCGTAGACCAGCATGAATGCGGTCGAGACGACGATGACCCAGATAAGGGCGTATCCGTAGTCGCTGCCGGCTTGGACTGCGCTGGCAAGGTTACCGGGTCCGAACTGCCAGGCTCCGGCGACGAAGGCAGGGCCGGCGAGGGCGAGGGTACGCCACCAGGCGCGGGCCTTAGGGGGGCCGGTGATGGACAACTCGGCGGATTCGGTGACATCGGTCGCGGCGTCAGGCGCAGTGGACTCGCGCGTCCCGCTGGACGATGAGGAGGAGGGTCGACTCATCGGTGAGCCTTTCTGTGCGGCGTCCCGGGAGGTCGGGCGCCAAAACCGACCGAGGCCGGTGGAATGAGGTAGATCGTAGGGCGACTTGCCCCGGGAGCCGCAGAATCGGCAGCCCCCGGGGGCACCAGTTGAGCGGATCAGGCGAACGCGGCAACCGAGCCGAGTCCGGCCGATTGCAGCGCCGCGGCAATCTCGGCGTCGGCGCCGGCGGCCAGCGGCAGCAGCGGCGAACGCACGGTGGCGTGCTCGAGGATGCCGCGAGCAACGAGGCCTTCCTTGAGAGCCACGGTTCCCTCCATGTGTGAGCCGCGGTGATAGACGTTGGCGGTGACTGGCAGCAGACGGTCGTGGATCTCACGAGCCCGGGTGTAGTCCTTGGCCTTGCCGGCAGCGATGAGCTCGACCAGCGGCTCCGGGGCGAGACCGCCGTAACCGACCAGAGCGCCGTCGACGTCGAACATGGTATGCAGCAGATACTCGTCGTGGCAGGTCAGGATCTGCAGATCCGGGAACTCCTGGCGCAGGACCGGGATCTCGCGGTCCCAGCGGCGCATGTTGCGGACACCGTTCTTGGTGGCGAACACGCCGGGCTGTGCGGCGATTTCGAGCTGCGTTTCCAGGTCGTAGGTGGCTTTGGTGACGTCGGGGTACTGGAACAGGATCAGCGGTAGACCCGACTCGTCGTAGATCTGCTTGTAGCGATCCTGAGGGGCGCCCTTCTGGAAGCCGAATCGCAGCCACCCGTGCGACGGGTAAACGAGGCCGGCAGTGGCGCCGGCGTCCACGGCGCGCTTGGCTTCCTCGGCAGCGACCGCGGTGCCTTCGCCGGTGATTCCGGCGATGATCGGCAGCCGATCCTGTACTGCGTCGCGAAAGGCGGCAATGGTTCGGACCTGCTCGTCCTGGGTGAGGAAGGTGCCTTCGCCGGCGTGGCCGAGAACGACCAGACCTTTGACACCGTCCACGCTGGCCAGCCACGACCCGAGTCTCTGGATGGCGGCGTAGTCGACCTCGCCGTCGCGGGTGAAGGGGGTGACCGGGGCGGGGGTCAGTCCGCGCAGATCGATGGACTTGGGATCGACAGTGGACATCTGCGTCCTCGCTTTCCTGATGGTTGCTGAACGGCGGCGGCCGCCGAGATCGCGGTCGTGAAATCGTTCTTGGGAACGTTCCCGCTATCGGATCGACTCCGTGTTCGTCACGGGAAGCGGCGACGAACTCCACGATCAGCGCTGTTGGCGGTCGATCTCCGCCGCAAAGAAAGCCGAGGCCTGCTTCAAGATGGTGTTCGCCCGCCGCAACTCCCGGTTCTCCCGCTCCAGCTGCGCGATCCGCTCAGCCTCGCCGGTCGTGGTGCCCGGTCGCACCCCGCCATCGATCTCGGCCTATTTGACCTAGGTGCGCAGCGCCTCCGGGTGCACGCCGAGTTGGTCGCCGATGCGTTTGAGCGCTCCCGGCCGCGTAGCCGGGTCCCGGCGGGCTTCCACCGCCATCCGCGTCGCCCGCTCCTTCAGCTCAACGCTGTACTTCCGTGGTGCTGCCATACTCTCCATCCTTCACAGGTTCGAGAGCCTCCGACAACCCCTCGGCGATTCACATCGGCGATTCACATCGGCGAAATGCGCCAATATCTCCCGTCGTGAGGCCTTTGACATACAGCGACAGCACTACCCGATCCACATCGGTGACGCGTCGTTTGCTCTTACCGACGATCCCCGGATCGAAAGTGCCGTTGCGGTCGCGGGGCACCTCGATCGGCACCTGCCCGCACGCGTCGGTCAGCACCCGTTTCGTACGCGTGCCATTGCGTGAATTGCCGGTGTTCCGGCCGGCCACGTCATGTTTGTCATAGCCCAGATGCTCGGTCAGCGCTACACCCTGAGCACGTGAGCTGCGCACCAGATCGCTCACCAAGGCCTGCTCGGCCTTGGTGAGCTCACGCACCGCGTCCGCGGCGGTGACATCGTGTTCCTGACCGGTCCGAACCGGCCCCGCCACTGGGGCATCCACGCCCCCGATTGTGTCGGTCAGCGTCGTGATTCCTCCTGCCCCACGCCGG
>NZ_SCOC01000081.1:0-3337 GCF_005502615.1 Gordonia sp. ALPHA1B1
TGATACATCCTCACAGCCCGCTCACGCGTCTCTGGATCAAACTTCCTCAGTGCACCCATACCGGCATTCTCCTGGTGAGATCACGGTCTCCACCAGACCCAGGACGGTTCAGTGAGGGGTCAGGCGGCGGTCCTTTCGGCGGGGCGGGTACGGCCGGCAGCGATGTCGGGGTTCCACGGCGTGGCGGTGGTGATGACGACGAACAGTTGCCGCAGCAGGGCGGCAGCGATCGCTACTCGGGCCTGGTTGGGGTTGAGCTGGTTGGCCTCTCGGCTGGTCAGGTGCCGGTAACGGGCGGCGTACACCTCGTTGTGGGTGAGCGCGGCGAACGCCGCCCGCCACGCCGCGACCCGCAACAGCGGCCGGCCACGCCCGCTGATGCGGGTGGTGCCGCGGTAGCTGCCGGAGGAGTTCTCCCGCGGGCACAGCCCGGCGTGTTTGACCACCGCGCGGGCGGAATCGAAACGGGTCAGGTCCCCGGTTTCGGCGAGGATCGCCGCGACCGAGACCACCGAAACCCCCGGGATGGACTCGGCGAGGGCGCGTAGGCCCAGCCTGTCGCTTGCCAGGTTCATGGGACCACCTGGTTGCCAGAGGGTAGGGACCACCGTGGCGCGTTATTGAGGATGCGTGCTGTCGGTGTCGGCGTCAACTGTTCCGGGTCGGGTGCGTTGTCGGTAGGAGGGTCCTTCGACGACGAGGGTGTGGGCGTTGGAGGTCAGTCGGTCGATCGCTGATTGGGCGAGTAGGGTGTCGGCGGTCATCGTCAGCCACTCCGATGGCTCTCTGTTCGAAGTGACGATCGTGGTCTTCTTTTTGTGCCTCTCGACGACCAGTTCGTAGAAGTCGTTGGTCTCGGTAGCATCGAGCGGCCGTAGCGCGAAGTCATCGATGATGAGCACGTCGATCGCGGTCAGCCGGCGAATCTCCGCCTCGACAGTGTTGTCCAATCTGGCCGCTCGTAATCGCGTGAACAGCTTGTCGGACCGTGCGAACAGGACACTGTGTCGACGGCGGATTGCCATGTGCCCCAGTGCTGTTGCTAGATGCGTCTTGCCCACTCCAACTGGACCCAGAATGATCGCGGACTGTTGGTTGTCGAGAAACCGCAGCGACGTCAGGTCCCCGAGCAGGGTGCGGTCGTAGTGCAGATCGTCGAGCGCGTTCCAGGTATCGAACGCCATTACCGGATCTAGTCCTGCCTTGGTGGCACGCAAGGTGGCAGAACGGGATTCACGTCGGTTCACTTCGTCGGCGAGAAGTACTTCGAGGAATCCGAGGTGGCTGAGTTTGTGTTGGCGGGCCAGGGCTGCGCGTTCGGGCAGTGTGTCGGCCAACGCCCCGAGTTTGAGGGCTTTCAGTAGTCGGATCATGTCGGCGCCGACCGGTTCGGTGGCGTTGTTGCGGGTAGCGGCGTTCATCAAGGGGTCTCCGTGTTCTCGTATCCGTCGGTGTCCACGACGACGGATAGTGCGGGTGTGTTTGTGGCAGTGTTGAATTCGGACGGGTCACGCATAAACCGTGATGTGTTGTGTCCAACTGCTTTCGGTAGTTCCGGCGAGGTCGTCTCGGTGGCGCGTTCGAGCATGGAGGAAATCTTGGTGACCGAGACGACGTCGAGATCCAGTGACAGTGAGCAGGCGCGCTCGACCCGCTCGGCTCCGTAGCGGCGGATGAGCCCCTGCAGCCGGTAGACGCTGCGGATCCGCGTCCACGGCAGCGGATCATCGAGGATTCGTTCGGCGTAGATACCGATGTTTGGTCCGTGGGCGGTGCACTTGGCGATCAGGGAGGTGACATCGCGGAGTGCGTAGTCTGACTTGTGTTCGGGCAGGTCGCTGCGGTCGGTGCTTCGGCCACCCGGTGGTCTGCGTGGGTGAACCTTCACCAATATGCCGCGGTGGTAGAACTTCACCAGTTCGGTGTCTGCGCGCACCGACAGCGTCGAGCCGATCCACTGCTGTGGCAGCGAATACAGTGCCCTACCGACCTCTGCGTGGAAGTCGCGATGAACTTTGACTTCTTTGAAGACCGGTACATCGTAGACCGCCGGCACCGGCAACAGCACCGACAATTCGGTGTCGTCGAAGACCTCCAGCGGCCGCGCGCACGTGGTGCCGTGAATCCTCTTTCCCGCCGTGTTCGTGCACCAATGCACAACGGCTTCTTGCGCTTGGGTGAGGTTGGTGAAATGTTCACCGGCCCAGAAGTTGTTGCGCACATACTGCACGACCCGTTCTACACGGGGCTTGTCTTTCGGTGACCGGACCCGCGCGGGGTCGGTGATGAAACCGACGTGGCCGCTGTAGTCGAGCCAGCCATCGCTGAAACGCGGATTGATCGGATCTGCGGTAATCACTACAGGTTTGAGATTGTCCGGGATCAGGACAGCAAACACTCCGCCGAAGAACTTCCATGCCGCCTCGCATCCGGCGATCACCGCGACGAGTGTCTGCGAGTACGTCAGCCACACGAACATGTGTCGGCTGTAGACGGCGGTGAAGATCAGGGCGTGGACCTTGCGGGTCCGACCATCCTCGGGATCGGTGAGCATCCCCAGATACCCGAAATCGACCTGGCACTCGATACCCGGTTCGCCGTCGACGACCCGGACGGTGAGGTCCGTGCGACCAAACCCACACCGTTCGGTGGCGAACCGGTGCAGTGTCCTGTACGGCACCGTGCAGCCCTGACGGGCAAGCAGCACCTCGATTTTCGTAATCGTCAACGGCTTCTGTTCACCGTCCCCTGCCACCCACCTGGTGATCTGCTCCTCATGTGGGAGCAACCGTTCCCACGCTGTGCCGAGCCCGTGGGGTCGGTCAGGACGGACGATGTCGACGACCGCTGCGATCAACTCGTCGTCGATGTCGGCTGCGGTGTCGCCTCGGTTCAAGCCGGCCGACTGAGCGGCAACGACGTAGCGTCGGACGGTCTTGCGGTCCACGCCGGCGTGCTCTGCGATCGTGCGTAACCCAGGCGACGGCAGAGCGGCCGTCCCGAGCCACAGTCGCAATACTTCTCTGATCTCGTTCACACTGATCTCCCGAAAAGCCATGCCGTCGACCTCCGCGACCTCGATTGAGCTGTCACAGACGATCGAACGAGCAAACGACGAGACCACCGACAAGGCGCGCCGGTGGTCCCATAACTGGCAATCCAGGTGGTCCCATCACCCTGGCAAAAATCAGCTCACAGTGGTCCCATGCTCATGGCAGACGACACCCAGCCCGGTGAGGACCTCGATCATGAGGTGTTCGACCTGCTCGCAGGCGGTGCGGGCGTGCCCGAAATCGTCGAGAGCGTAGCGGGCCCGTTCCAACGCACCAGCCTCGCC
>NZ_SCOC01000082.1:0-2784 GCF_005502615.1 Gordonia sp. ALPHA1B1
TGTGTTAGGTGAAGTGGCCTGGAATGGTCTGCCGTAGTCGGTGAGAGTCCGGTAGCTGAAAACACATGGTCTTGCGTGACGGTGTCCCCAAGTAGCAGCGGGCTCGTGGAATCTGCTGTGAATCTGCCGGGACCACCCGGTAAGCCTGAATACTTCCTGGTGACCGATAGCGGACTAGTACCGTGAGGGAAAGGTGAAAAGTACCCCGGGAGGGGAGTGAAATAGTACCTGAAACCGGACGCTTACAATCCGTCAAAGCCTGTGCCTTCGGGGCGGGTGATGGCGTGCCTTTTGAAGAATGAGCCTGCGAGTTAGTGCTCGGTGGCGAGGTTAACCCGTGTGGGGTAGCCGTAGCGAAAGCGAGTCTGAATAGGGCGTTTGAGTCGCCGGGTCTAGACCCGAAGCGGAGTGATCTACCCATGGCCAGGGTGAAGCGTCGGTAAGACGTCGTGGAGGCCCGAACCCACTTCAGTTGAAAATGGAGGGGATGAGTTGTGGGTAGGGGTGAAAGGCCAATCAAACTCCGTGATAGCTGGTTCTCCCCGAAATGCATTTAGGTGCAGCGTCACATGTTTCTTACTGGAGGTAGAGCTACTGGATGGCCGATGGGCCCCACAGGGTTACTGACGTCAGCCAAACTCCGAATGCCGGTAAGTGAGAGTGTGGCAGTGAGACTGCGGGCGATAAGGTTCGTAGTCGAGAGGGAAACAGCCCAGATCGCCGGCTAAGGCCCCTAAGCGTGTACTAAGTGGAAAAGGATGTGGGGTCGCGAAGACAACCAGGAGGTTGGCTTAGAAGCAGCCACCCTTGAAAGAGTGCGTAATAGCTCACTGGTCAAGTGATCCTGCGCCGACAATGTAGCGGGGCTCAAGTACACCGCCGAAGCCGCGGCACTCCACCATGACATCCGCAGAGGTTTACGGACTTCTGTGTAGTGGGTGGGGTGGGTAGGGGAGCGTCCTGCATCCGTGGAAGCGCCGGAGTGATCCAGGTGTGGAGGGTGTGGGAGTGAGAATGCAGGCATGAGTAGCGAAAGCAGAGTGAGAAACTCTGCCGCCGAATGACCAAGGGTTCCTGGGCCAGGCTAATCCGCCCAGGGTGAGTCGGGACCTAAGGCGAGGCCGACAGGCGTAGTCGATGGACAACGGGTTGATATTCCCGTACCCGTGTATCCGCGCCCATGCTGAATCAGTTGTACTAACCATCCTGATCCCCCGGGAGCACCTTCGGGTGCCGAGTGGGGTGATGCATGGGACCTTGGCTGGTAGTAGGCAAGCGATGGGGTGACGCAGGAAGGTAGTGGGGCCAGTCAGTGGTTGTACTGGTGTAAGCCTGTAGGGCGAGTGATAGGCAAATCCGTCACTCACATAGCCTGAGAGGTGATGCGTAGCCGTTGTGGCGAATTCCATGATCCTATGCTGCCGAGAAAAGCCTCTAGTGAGTTGGTACACGGCCCGTACCCCAAACCAACACAGGTGGTCAGGTAGAGAATACTAAGGCGATCGAGAGAACTGTGGTTAAGGAACTCGGCAAAATGCCCCCGTAACTTCGGGAGAAGGGGGACCCATCCTGGTGACGATCTTTTCGGTCTGAGCTGGTGTGGGTCGCAGAGACCAGAGAGAAGCGACTGTTTACTAAAAACACAGGTCCGTGCGAAGTCGTAAGACGATGTATACGGACTGACGCCTGCCCGGTGCTGGAAGGTTAAGAGGACCGGTTAATCACCTTCGGGTGGTGAAGCTGAGAATTTAAGCCCCAGTAAACGGCGGTGGTAACTATAACCATCCTAAGGTAGCGAAATTCCTTGTCGGGTAAGTTCCGACCTGCACGAATGGCGTAACGACTTCTCTGCTGTCTCAACCACAGACTCGGCGAAATTGCAGTACGAGTAAAGATGCTCGTTACGCGCGGCAGGACGAAAAGACCCCGGGACCTTCACTATAGCTTGGTATTGGTGTTCGGTTCGGTTTGTGTAGGATAGGTGGGAGACTGTGAAGTGGGCACGCCAGTGTTCATGGAGTCGTTGTTGAAATACCACTCTGATCGTATTGGACTTCTAACCTCGGACCCTGATCGGGTTCAGGGACAGTGCCTGGTGGGTAGTTTAACTGGGGCGGTTGCCTCCTAAAAGGTAACGGAGGCGCCCAAAGGTTCCCTCAGCCTGGTTGGCAATCAGGTGTTGAGTGTAAGTGCACAAGGGAGCTTGACTGTGAGACGTACATGTCGAGCAGGGACGAAAGTCGGGACTAGTGATCCGGCACCGGCAAGTGGAAGCGGTGTCGCTCAACGGATAAAAGGTACCCCGGGGATAACAGGCTGATCTTCCCCAAGAGTCCATATCGACGGGATGGTTTGGCACCTCGATGTCGGCTCGTCGCATCCTGGGGCTGGAGTAGGTCCCAAGGGTTGGGCTGTTCGCCCATTAAAGCGGCACGCGAGCTGGGTTTAGAACGTCGTGAGACAGTTCGGTCTCTATCCGCCGCGCGCGTAAGAAACTTGAGGAAACCTGTCCCTAGTACGAGAGGACCGGGACGGACGAACCTCTGGTGTGCCAGTTGTCCCGCCAGGGGCACTGCTGGTTAGCTACGTTCGGAAGGGATAACCGCTGAAAGCATCTAAGCGGGAAGCCTGTTCCAAGATGAGGTTTCTCACCCCCTTCGCGGGGTTAAGGCCCCCCACAGACCATGGGGTTGATAGGCCAGAACTGTACGCACAGCAATGTGTTCAGGTGACTGGTACTAATCGGCCGAGGACTTACCAACAACACCCACAACATCACCAAAC
>NZ_SCOC01000083.1:0-2120 GCF_005502615.1 Gordonia sp. ALPHA1B1
GACGTCGCGGTGACCGCGGCGTCGACGTGGGTGGCGCTGGGCGGCACGTCGCTGTGTCGGGTCGGCGATGCGGTCGCGCAAGCGTTGGAGGCCGAGGACCTCGAGGGTGCGCGGCCTGAAAATCCACTCCGAGGGGGTGGACAAATTAAGGGGGGTGGACAGGGTGGACACGTGGACAGGGGGTCTGGGTCAAAATTTGAATCCGTATGAGGGTGACCTAATAACCCCAGGTAGTTATATATATGTATGTAAATTCATCTTCTAAAAGGATTCCACCATTCACCCACACCCATTTTTGGTGTCCACCCTGTCCACCTGTCCACCCCTGCCTTGGTCGGGTGGACGCTCATTGTGGGTTGGTGGTGTACCCGTCGGTGTCGTTGCCGGTGATCCACCCGTAGCTAGCGGCGAGCTTGATGGCGGGTTCGTAGGCGTCGCGGTCGCGTGAGTTAAGGGCCTTGCGGAGGTCGCCGCGCTTGATGGGTTTGCCTTCGGCGGTTGCTTGGCTGATCTTGTCGCGGAGGGTTTCGGCGACTCGTTCGGTGCGGTCGTTGTTGCGGACTTTCTCGGCGGCGATCTCTTCGTGGCCTCGGGAGGTGCCTCGGGCGGTGGCGGCGCGTTGGCGTTTGGCTCGGAGGGCGGATTCGATCTTGGTGCGTTGTTCGTCGGATTTGGCCATGACGATGGCGGAGAGGTTCCAGTCTTCTTGGTTCATGTGTCGGCGACCGTCGAGGATGGCCAGCGCAATGGCGACCTTTTCGCGGGCTTGTGCGCGGTGGCCGTCGAGGCCGACACCGCCGAGGATGGCGTCGAGGATTTCTTCTTTGATGTTGGCGGGTACGGGGAACTCGTTGGGCCAGGGTGAGGTCCAGGGGCCTCCGAGGTGGTTGAAGACGCTGCGGTCGAATCGGGGCGGAATCGGCGGCGGGCTGGTCTTGAGGCCGAGGGTTTCGATGCGGCGTTTGTCGCGGGCCTCGGCGAAGATGAAGCGGTGCGGTGTGCCCCCTGCGCGGGCGTCGTCGGTGAAGAGGATGCCGCCGCGTTCGGGCTGGATTCCGACAAGCATCGTGAGGCGATAGGCGTTGCCGGGGACGATGACGCGTTTGTCGTTGGCGGCGACTCCGAATCCGAGTTGTTCGCCGGACCATCCTTTCTTGAGGACTTCGTCGAGGGTTGCGCCGCCGCGTTCGGCGAGCTTTTCGAGGGTGCCGACTTCGCTGGCGTCGAGGTTGACTGCGCGGCGTGCCCATTCGTAGGTGTCGGAGCCGTTGACGTAGGAGTCGATGATGAGGCCGTCCTTCTTGATCTGGGCGGCTCGGGTGGGCGTGATCGGGCGCATGAACTGTTTGACGAGTCCTTCGCCGGTGCCGATGGGTACGTCTTGGTCGCGGTTATGGCCCATGAAGTCGGCTCCGACGCCGGTGGCTTGGCCCTTGCCGCCGCCGGGTTCGGCGACGATGGCGCCGAAGAAGTTGAGACTGCCGGGGCTGCCGACGCGTCCGATGCGTGGGAGGGCGACGGTGTGGGGGACGTCGTGGAGGGCGAAAACCATGCAGCACAGTAGGACTCCCCACGGGGAGGCATAGCCGTTATCGGCGTAGTCGCGGATGTTGCGGAGCGATTGGCGGCGGTCCCAGAACTGCGCGTCCTCGTCGGCGTAGATCGCTTTTGCGGCGGCGGTGTGCGTTGTGGGGTCGGTGAAGGGCGTGGCGGGGTCCTCGGGGTCTTCCGGGTCGGCTGCGGTGGTGTCCGCGTCGGCGTTGTCAGGGGCGTCCATCGCGTCAGCCTCGTCCGTGGTGGTGTTGCTGTCGTCGGCGGTGTCCTGGGGGCCTTCGTCGGTCTCGGGTTGATCCTCGGCGTCCTGGGGGCCGTCGACGGGTGCGGGTTCGTCGGGCTCGTAGTCCGGGACTTCGAGGGGCGCCGGGTCCGGCGTGATGCCGAGGACGTTGTTGGGGAGGACGCTTTTGCCCTCGGCCATCCAGGGGGGCATGTCGACGGTGGAGTCGGTGTTCTCGTCGTCGAAGTCGTCGTTGTAGGCGGGCTCGGCGGTCATTGCGCGCTCGATTCTGTTGCGGTGGACCAGCGGGGCGGGACGAGGCTGGCGCTGTCCTTTAAACACA
>NZ_SCOC01000084.1:0-2108 GCF_005502615.1 Gordonia sp. ALPHA1B1
CGTGTTCATCAGATGGCTCCACAGCCACCAGAGTGTCGGTCATGATGCGACCTTCCTGCCCCCGACACACCGAGGGCGGTAAGGCCACTTACACCGTTCTCGCGACAGTCCCCACGCCGGGGGCGATCAAAACCACTTACACCGAATCAGCGACAGCCCCTAGCGCGCCGGTGGATGCCGAGGACTCTGATTGCTTGCCGCAAAGTGGTGGTGTCAGCGATCTGTGAGACTCCCAGTGTCGAGCCATATGTTGACTCCGCGTCTCAAGGACAGACGATCTCGAGAGTCGCGGCGAGGCCGTGTCAGTCATTGCAAACTTCATCGAATCTGGCTGTGGGGCTGCTGATGGCAGCAATTCGGCACTGAGGTTCGTCCTGACCATCAGCCAGTCCTCCGGGATATCGCTCCGGCCGGGAGCGGTCTTCGGAGTCATGCTACGCCAGATTTGTTGATCCGGAAGACATTTCCTTCTGGATCACGCAGGACAGATTGATATGCACCATAATACGTCGTGTAGGGAGCCTTGACGAGGCGACCGCCGGCTGCGACTGCTGAGTCGGTGAGGGTGTCGACGTCCTGTTTGCCGTGGACCTCGAAGGTCCAGAATGCTGCTGCTGCATCACCGATCGGGGTGTCTTGCGGAAGGTCGAGCAGACTGATGGCGGCCGTAGTGTGAAACCCGAGGATAGTGTCGCCGAGTCTAAGCGCGCGGAAGTGGTCGGAGGACAGCTCAGTGGCTGTCGGTAGCGCGAAAACGCCTGCGTAGAATGCTGATTGCGCAACGATATCATTACAGATGACGCTCACGAACGAGAGCGATACGCTGGGGAATGCTGTCATTTGAGTCTCCTTGGGGAGATCTGGTCCAGTTAGTGGGGGTGGCTAGAGTTGGCCGGCGGGCAATAGCGTTGGCGCCAGGCATGACCTGCTGAACTGCACGGTTGTAGAGCGTTAATCAGCTGACAGTGGCTGCGAGGGCCCGTCGGCGCAGGTACTCGCCTGCTTCGATCGGTGCCAGGTTCGTGTTCTTGCCGATCGGAGCGGGCATCGGTTTGATGACGGCGTCGACGTTGGCATCGCAAAACTGGATGAGTGAGATCAGCTCTTCTTTCGGTGCCTGATCCTGCGGGGGCAGGACGCGGTGGCGGGTCGATCGCCACCGATCGCCGGTCCATCGGGCCATGAGGTCGCCGATGTTGATTACCAGTGCTCCTTCTACGAAAGGTGCGTCGAACCACTGTCCGTGGCTTTCGACCTGGAAGCCGCCGTATCCGACCTGACGGTCAAGCAACGTGAAGATGCTCCAGTCGGTGTGGGGGCCGACACGAAATTGGCCATCCTTGGGTGCGCCGGTCTCTTCCATGGAAGGGTAGCGGTTGATGTTGAGGGTGCGAGTTCCGTTGGCGCAGCGTTCGATGAACCAGTCTGTGCCCAGTCCGAGCGCCGCACCGCAGATGCGGAGCAATTCGTCGTACACGCCGTACATCTGATCCATGTAGCGGTTGGCCTGGGCTTCGAGTTCTGGCACCTCTGTGGGCCACACGTTGGCTCGAAACCAGTACTCGTCTATAGCGGGATCACCGGTGAGGTGATTGCGTCCGATGGTGTAGCTCTCTTTCATGTCGGGTTTGTCGGCGTCTGCGTCCTCTCCGTCGAATGAGTTGGCCTCTCTGCCGCTTGGAAGCCAGCCGCGGCCTCCGACGGTGGTTTCGTATTGCGCCTTGATCTGTGTTGGTAGGGAAAAGAACCGTTTCGCGGCTTCTCGCAGGCTCGCTCCGAGGTGGGCGGCGACGCCATGGTCCGCGAGCAGCAGAAAGCCTGACTCAGTGAGTGCGCGATCCACTTCTGCAGCGACTGCCGCCCGGGACTCGTTGTCTCCGGTGCGCCACGAGTTGAGGTCGATGAGCGGAATGTGTGGTTGGTTCATGGTTTTCCTTTTGTCGATATTGACGAGGGCGATGGCAGGGGGTTGTGCCTTAGCGGCGTCGCTCAGGCTGAATCACCCTAGGTTTTGTGCCGCCTCCAATGTGGGCTGGTCCTCGGGGCCGAGGCCAGCGTAGTGAAGCGTTTCGAGCTCGGTCGGGGGGATCTGGCCGATACTCGAGTGC
>NZ_SCOC01000085.1:0-2100 GCF_005502615.1 Gordonia sp. ALPHA1B1
CCACCCCAACCCCACCTCCACACCACGCGACCAACCCTCGATGGCGGCGCGCTCGGTGGCGTCGACGAGGTCGATGTCGCCGACGATCACGTCGGGATCGGCGAGGCCCGCGTCGAGGACGTCGACGATCCGCGCACCGATGCGTCGCACCGTAGGTTCGTCGAAGAGGTCGGTGGCGTACACGATCCGGCCGGCCAGGCCGGCGAGGGCACCGGCGTCGTCCCGATCGGCGGACATCCCGATCACGAGGTCGAACCGGGCAGCGGGCGCACCGGCCTCCACGGGCGTGATCGTCAGCCCCGGCGCGGACAACTCCCCCACCGGGGTCTGCTCGAGGGTCAACAGCACCTGGGTCAACGGCGCGAACGCCTCGCTGCGCGCCGGGGCGAGGGCATCGACGAGGTACTCGAAGGGCACGTCGGCCGCGGCGAACGCATCGAGGTCGGTGTCCCGCACCAACCGAATCAGTTCCTCGAACGTAGCCGAGGCGTCAACCTCCGTGCGTAGGACCAGAGTGTTGACGAACATGCCGATCAGGGCGTCGAGCTCGGTACGGCCACGGCCGGCCACCGGTGAACCGACCGCGATGTCCGACGTCCCCGACAACCGGGACAGGACAACCGCAACCGACGCGTGCAAGACCATGAACACGGTCACGCCGTGGGCGCGGGCGAACGCCTCGATGCGGGGTGCGAGACCCGCGGGCAGGTCGAGGTCCACCACCGCCCCGCGGAGGGACGCCACCGGCGGACGGGGTCGGTCGGTGGGCAACTCGAGAACCTCGGGCAGGCCGGCGAGGCGATCGCGCCACCAGCGCGACTGCCTGCCGAGTTCGGAGTCCGGGTCGTCGATCGAGCCCAGGGCGCGCTCCTGCCAGAGCGCGGCGTCCGCGTAGTGCACCGGGAGCGGAGGACGGACAGGCGCGCGACCCTCGACGCGGGACCGGTACGCGTGCAGGAGATCATCGACCAGGGGCGCCAGCGACTCGCCGTCGGCGGCGATGTGGTGCAGCACGACGACCAGCACGTGGTCGTGTGCACCGCGGTCGTCGGGATCGGATCCGAGGATGCCCGCACGGATCGGGAGGTCGCGGGTGACGTCGAACGGTTCCGCGGACAGCGTCTCCACCCCGGCGGTCCGCCACCACTGATCGACGGTGACGTCGTCAGCCGCTGCGATGTCCTGCCACGGTCGGCCATCCGCGCCCTGTGGGTAACGCGTCCTCAGCACCTCGTGCCGGTCGATCACATCAGCGAGTGCCGCGCGCAAGGCGACGACGTCGAGACGACCACGCACCCGTAGGGCGAACGGGATGTTGTAGGCCGGTGACCCCGGATCGAACTGGTTGATGAACCACATGCGTTGCTGCGCCGGCGACAACGGGAGGCGGGCAGGACGCGGGATCGAACCGAGGTCTGCTGTCTCGGTGGGTGAACCGCTGTTGTCGGTGCGACGGGTCGCGTCGACGAGAGCGGCCATCGCGCGCACGCTCGGCGCATCGAAGAGTTCACGAACGCCGAACGGCACACCGAACGCGTGGGCGACCCGCGCCGCCACCCGCGTGGCCGACAGTGAATGCCCACCGATGTCGAAGAAGCTGTCGGTCACCGAAATGGCCGTGGCGTCCCCACCGCGGCCGAGCACCTCGGCGACCATCGCGACGATCGTGTGTTCGGTGTCCGTGTCCGGTTCCACCCGTCGAGTGGAGAAGAGATCCGGTGCGGGCAGGGCTTTTCGGTCGACCTTACCCGCGGTGTTCAGCGGCAACGCGTCGAGCACCATGACGGTGTCGGGAACCATGTACGACGCGAGCCTGCGGGCGGCATGGTCTCGTAACCGCGACACCGCCGACTCGTCCGGTCCGGTGACGTACGCGACCAACCGGTCGTCGTGCACGACCGCGACTGCCGAGACCACGTCGTCGGCACTCGCGAGGACGGTTTCGATCTCCCCCAACTCGATCCGCTGCCCCCGCAACTTCACCTGAAAATCAACACGACCCACATACTCCAACTCACCCACACCACTCCACCGCACCCGATCACCCGTCCGATACAACCGCACACCCACCCCACCAAACGGATCCGCCACAAACCGCTC
>NZ_SCOC01000086.1:0-2075 GCF_005502615.1 Gordonia sp. ALPHA1B1
CATCCGTGCCGCCCGCCCGACCGGATCGGAGCGATCGGACTCGGCGTCGTCGTCGGCCTGGCCGTGGGCGGCGCGTTCGTGGTCGGCGGCCTGGCGGCACGGATGATCCCCGGCGTCAGCGACCTCGCCAACCAGGTGCTGGCCTTCGCCGACTTCGGCAGCCTCGCCGTGGTCACCGCGATCACCATGCTCAACGGCCTCGCCGAAGAGTTGTTCTTCCGCGGCTCGGTCTACTCGGCGGCCCGCCCGCACAATCCGATCCTCGTGTCGACGGTCATCTACGTGCTGGTCACCATGGCCAGCGGCAACGTGATGCTCGGCTTCGCCGGCGCGGTCCTCGGCACCGTCTGCGCCATCCTGCGGCGCAGTACCGCCGGCGTCCTGGCCCCCGCGATCACCCACGTCATCTGGGGCGCGGTGATGGTCCTGGCCCTTCCGCCCGTCTTCGCCTGACCCTCCGCTCCCCGATCCGCGAGAAGCGACCGCCATTGCTCCCTGAGGTGCGAGGAGCGAAAGCGACGAGCCTCGAAGGGCTGGCGACCCGACCACCCAGACCCGGTTTGAGCGACAGGCATCGGAGCGACTAAATTCGTGTGCGCAGCGCCACGTTCGTCAGCGCGGCACGCGCGTATAGCTCAGCGGTAGAGCTCTGGTCTTACACACCAGCGGTCGTAGGTTCAAATCCTACTGCGCGCACTCTAAAACCGCAGGTAGATACCCTTCTAGGGTATGCGGCTCGTCGAGTGGGACCGCAGTGGGACCGCAGGACCTTAGAGGGGTCGGGTCGATGTCTGCGGTCTCTGCGGTCTCATTGCCAAGGCCTGAGTCTCTTCGTGCGTGAGTGTGAGGGCTGTTGGCCTGTGTGTACCGGCTGCCCTAGCTCTGGGCTCTGTAGGCGCGTGAGGGCTGTACTGGGCTGTGGGTGGTGGGGCTGGTGGTGCGTGGGTGCGCTTGTGTGCGTGGTGGTGCGTAAGCGTGTGGTGGTGCGCTGGGGTTGGGGGTACTGGGCCTAGTACTGGGCCGGTACTGAGTGCCCCTATACGCGAGGGTAGGTGGGGGTTGGCGCTGGGGTGGTGTCGAATCGGGGCGCCTCCTCTACCTCTAGGCCGCGTTCCTGCCGGTACTCGTTGAGTTCGATGAGAAAAAGCGCTGACCGGCGGATATGCGCCCACATAGACCGGATCTCGTATTCGGTTGCGCTGGCCGGATGGACAAGTCGCGGTGAGATGAACGGCGTTGCGCTGGCCGAGGGGCTGTGGTCGATGGCCAAACCGACGAGGTGGTCGGCACGGTCGAGAATCGCGGGCAACCAATCGACGCTCCGCTCGGGCGGTTCGCTGATCTCGCATGCGCGGGCGGCAGAGCCGATGTCGAGGTGAAGCGCCGAGGTGGTCGCGCGGAGTAGGCGGGCATCGTTGCTGACCAGCAGAGATGAGTACACAAAGCGGGTGGTCGTCATGCCGGGGTCTCCTCGGTCGGTTGTGCTGGCGCTGGCCGTTGTCGTGAGAGGACCCGTTGACGGATGTCGTCGAGGTTCGGCGCGTCGAGGCGGCGCAGCTCTTCTACAACCTCGGCGACACCTTTGGCCGCTGGCGCAACAACGATGCGCTGGTCGTACGCGGACGGTCGCGCGGAGGGCGTCCCGATTGCCCATGAGGACCGTGTCGACTCGCTCGGGCGCCACCTGATCGGGCCGTAGAGCGCTTCGGCCTGCTCTTTGGCGCTGGCCATGGTCGGGAACACTTCGGCGCTGGTCGTCGAGGCGACGAGGGCTCCGGCGGTGCCGAGGGTGAGGGTTGTGACTCTGACGGTGGTGGCCATAGTGCTCCTCGTCGGCGCTGGTGGAGGGTTCGGTGCCGGGTTGTGTTGTGCGGCAGCGTATTCCACTAATTGACTAATTGTTTGCGCTGGTAGGCGCGTTTTTCGCAGTATGCCATGACTCCGAGGGGGTGCGTGTTGGCGTCGCGGCGGGTGTCCTCGGGCGGGTCGAGGGGGCGGCGCTGGCCCGGATGACGGTGGCGCTGGCGCTGGCCCTCGGGGTCGGCGAGGTGGTCGTGCTGAGCGGTGCGGTCATC
>NZ_SCOC01000088.1:0-1540 GCF_005502615.1 Gordonia sp. ALPHA1B1
TGTCCATGGCCATGAGAAAGTCCCCACTGGTGGCCAGGTCGAGGTCCCCGCTGGTGGCCAGATAAAAGTCCCCACCCTGTGTTCGTCGTGTCGACCCGGAACTGAAGGCCCAGGCGATGACGGTGAAGGTGCCAACCGATCACCATCACCGCCCGGGAGTTCCATTGAAGTCTGCGAAGGACCGTATGGACATCATTTCTGCTTACCGAGAACTCGGAAGCTATCGCGCCGCAGCCGAGGTGTGCGGCACCACCCACAAGACCGTCAAGCGCGTGGTCGATCGGTTCGAAGCCGACGATCAACCACCCGATCGCAAGGAACGGGCCCGCAACTACGATGCGGTGGCCCAGCTCGTCGCGCAGCGAGTCGCGCGGTCACACGGCCGGATCACTGCCAAACGGCTGCTACCGGTAGCGCGAGCGGCAGGATATGAGGGGTCGGCGCGGAATTTCCGTCGTCTGGTCGCCCAGGAGAAAACGCAGTGGCGCCGTGAGCATCACCGCGGCCGTCGCCCGGCAGTGTGGGCTCCGGGTGACTACCTGGTCATCGATTGGGCGGTGATCGGCGGGTTACACATGTTCTGCGCGGTGCTGGCGTTCTCACGCTGGCGGTTCGTTCGGTTCGCCACCAACGAAACAGCCACCACCACACTCGGATTCATTGCTGAAGCCTTCGAGGAGATCGGTGGAGTGCCCAACAAGGTACTTGCTGATCGGATGGGCTGCCTCAAAGGTGGAGTCGTCGCCAACGTTGTCGTACCCACCCCCACGTATGTGCGGTTTGCCACCCACTACGGGTTCGCCCCGGACTTCTGTCACGGCGCCGATCCGGAGTCGAAGGGGATCGTGGAGAACCTGTGCGGGTACGCGCAGTCGGATCTGGCGCAGCCGTTGTGGACCGAAGCCAAGATCGCCGCGGGTCGCGACGACGTGCAGCTGGATGTGCATCTGGCGAACCGGGCTGCGTGGGACTGGTGTGCCGAGGTCAACACTCGACGCCACAGCGATACGCTGACGGTGCCCACTGACCAGCTGGTGAGTGAACGGAAAGTGTTGGCGGCGTTACCGTCTCTGCGTGCTCAGGTCGGCCCGCCGCCTGTCACCCGTAAAGTCGACCGTCTTTCCTGTATCCGGTATGCCTCGGCCCGCTACTCGGTTCCTAACCGGCTCATCGGCGCCACCGTGACCCTCCTCCAGGACGGTGGAACGCTCCTGATCGCCGAGCCCGCCTCGGGCGAGGTGGTCGCCGAGCATGCGTTGGCTGCCCCAGGAGAGGTGGTCCTCAACGACGATCATTACGGCGGGCCACGCACACCCCTTAGTCGTGCACCACGACCGAAAACTGCTGCCGAAAAACAGTTCTGCGATCTCGGAGAACCAGCCGAGCAGTTCCTAGTCGGTGCCGCGGCGATCGGTAATACCCGCCTGGCCGGTGAACTCGATGACATCCTCGGACTCATCACCTCCCACGGCCACGAACAGGTGCTCACCGCCCTGACCAGGGCGGTGGCGTTCCGACGGTTCAAGGCCGCCGATGTGCG
>NZ_SCOC01000089.1:0-1499 GCF_005502615.1 Gordonia sp. ALPHA1B1
ACGCCGGACTGGTACCGGTCATGAGAGTGGCCGAATCGACCGGGTTGGCCGCATCGCTGGGCGACCGGGTCGATCTCGGCACCACCCAGGTCGCCTCCGCCGGGGCCAACCTCGAGGCGAAACTGTTGACCGTGATCGCCGGATTCTGTTGCGGCGCTGACAGTATCGATGACCTCGGCAGGGTCCGCAGTGGTGGGCACACCCGCCTGTTCGACCGCGTGTACGCCCCAGCCACGATCGGACAAACGCTGCGCGAGTTCACCCCCGGCCACGCCCGGCAACTCAACGCGGTGATGACCCACACATTGCCGGCGATGTGCGCCACGGCGGGTCTGCTGCCCACCGACGGGTCCCGGGTATTTGTCGACATTGACTCGCTACTACGCCCGGTCTACGGCTACCAGAAAGAAGGCGGCTCCTACGGGCACGCCAAAATCGCCGGGCGTGAACTCCTGCGCAAAGGGTTGTCCCCGCAGGTCGCCACTCTGTCCGCAGCCGGGCATCAACCGGTGATCGCCAACGCCTGGCTACGCGCCGGGCGCACCGCTTCCGGGAGCGGGGCAGCGAGAATGATCGCTGAAACCCTGACCACCGCACGCCGGTGTGGGGCGAGCGGGGAGATCACCGTGCGCGGCGACGCCGCCTATGGCACCGCCGCGGTGATGCGTACCTGTCAACGCCTCGCAGCGACGTTCTCGCTGGTCCTGCGCACCAACACCGCGATCACCCGCGCCATCACCGCGATCGGAGACGACGCGTGGACCCCGGTGCACTATCCCGGGGCGGTCACCGACCCCGACACCGGCGAACTGATCTCTGATGCCGAGGTCGCCGAAACCACCTACACCGTGCAACCGGACTCCGCCCAGCCGGTCACCGCGCGGCTGATCGTGCGTCGGGTCACAGCCCACCACCCCGCCGGCACCGACACGTTGATGCCTGCGTGGCGGTACCACTCGTTTTTCACCAACACCACCGACGACACCGTCACCGCCGACCTCACTCACCGCCGCCACGCCATCATCGAGACCGTGTTCGCCGACCTCATCGACGGACCGCTGGCGCATCTGCCCTCCGGACGGTTCGGCGCCAACGCCGCCTGGCTGGCCCTGACCGCGATCAGCCACAACCTGATGCGCACCCTCGCCGCACTCACCAACACCCCCAGACTGCGAGCCGCGCGGGGCGCTACGCTGCGCCGCACCCTCATCGCGATACCCGCCCGACTAGCCCGACCAGCACGAACACCGGTCCTGCACCTACCCCGACACTGGCCCACCCAACACGCCTTCACCACACTGTGGGCCGCAGTCAACACCACCTGACCCACCAACCACACCCGCCCACCACCACCAAGGAACCCCAGTGAAAAAGCTGACACAGGTCAGCGAATACCACACGCCCACAACATAATCAGACACTCACACACCACAACCCCGCCCACCTGAAACCTCATCCACGGATCCAGGCTGAGGTGCGAGGAGCGATAGCGACGAGCC